>DASZJS010001005.1:0-17124 GCA_035947935.1 Gemmata sp.
ACCGGGAGAGTGAGGGTTACCACGATCTCTCCCGTAACTGCATCCCAGATTTCGGGCTTGTCGCTGAGGACCAAGACGCCCTTCGGATAAGGAATTAGCCTCGGAGGCGAATGATCGTTACCGCTTTTTGTCCGAGAAAGCATTTTTCCATCAGCCAGGTCCCAGCGCTCGACGAAGGTGGGGTCGCGTTGCAGGTCCGAGCCCGGTTGCGCTATATAATTCTTTTTCTGATAGAACATGGCGGCAATGAACTGCTTGCCATCGGGAGTAAATTGCGCCGAGAAGCACTTATTGATCGACATCCCTTCAGGTGGAGTTATCGAAACGGTCTTCTTCGACGCTCCGCCTGGCCACGACCAGACACGAAACGCTGAATCGTGAAGTGCAAATGTCACCATCGACTTGCCATCCGGGCTCATGGCCAGAAGTGTATCCGGGGTCTGGTACCCCGGCGGGCCGTTTACCGGCTTCGATTTCGCCTCGCCAAGGGCCCCCGGAAGCGGTTGCCGCTTGCCGGTTCTCGCATCGAGCAGCGATCCCACTCTGCTGCCGCCGTACCTGCTATCGCCGTACAGCGAATCTTGCACGACTATGCCTTCGGGCGTTGCGAACTTAACTTCTGGTGTTAGCTCGAACGTTGTTCTCCACTGCTCTCTTCCGGTTTGTCGGTCCCACTCGCGAACTGTCTGATCGCTGCCCGCCGAGACCACCTTCTTGCCATCGAAAGTTGAAATGAGCGACATCACGCGTCCGCGATGTCCGGTCAGCGGCACGGCATCGGCACCGGTTTCCGCATTCCAGATGCATGCGGCTTCGCTCGCCACCTGCGCCACCCGCTTTCCATCAGCGCTGAACCGTGCCACTCCACCGAACCTGGGCAATACTTGCGGGGAAAGCACACAGACTTCTTTACCGGTCTCGATTTCGACCACGCGGCCAGCAACTTCATTCGATGGTCCACGAAGGATCATCGCGACTCGCTTGCCGTCTGCTGAAAGATCGATGCCCCGAATGTCGATGTGGCCAGCGTAGAGGTTTTTGGGCATTTTCGGCAGTTCGCGAATCAGCTTGCCGGCCGGTCCATCCCAGTACTCCACCCTGCCGTCCCCGTACATAATGACAACCCGGTTCCCGTCAATCGCGAGGCAGTTATCAATCGTGAGGAACTCATCAGGTCGATCTTTTGAATCGACAGACAGGACCTTGTCCCAGATAGGCCGGTCGGGTTTCTCAGCTTGTAGATCGTAAGCTGCCAGCCGGCCGCGTCGATTTCCTTGCTCATTCGCCCAAACCAACGCAGTGCGGCCATCGTGGCTGGCCCACACCCCGCTTAAACCAGGGCCGAATATAATCGGGATCGACTTATTCGGCTTAACGGTTGCCGAGCATTTCATTGGCTCGAACTGGAAGCGATCGAGGCGTCTTGCCTTCCCTTTATCCGTCGTGAAAACTGCGAAGGCCCACTCGCCGTTTCCCGAAAGGAGAACCTGGCCCATATTGTTTTCCGGAGGGTTTGCCTGAACCGCGCGTTGCTCGGCGGCAATTCGTTCGTCGTTGAAGTCGGGATCCTTCCAGTCCCCGAACGATTGCATCAGGAACACGTTGAAATTAAAGGAAGATACGGCAGCAAGCGAGCCGTCCGTCCGCCAGCGAAGATCGAATGCTGAACCATTATTCTGATGCTTGCGGACCAGCTTGCCCGTGACGGCATCCCAGACGCAAAACCAACTGCTCCCTCCACCGGTTGCGAACAGCCTGCCATCCGGAGAAAGGGCGGCGGGGCCGCCGATGGTGAAGTCGAGGAGCCGTCGGCTGCCGAATCGGGCCACTGCACCTGCTGGAAGAGGGTCCATTGGTGCCTCGTTCTGAACCTTGTCCGGCACGGGTTTATCCGCGGCCCGCGCCGGTGGCGGTTGAGCCGGTGATTGATCGACCGATTGAAATGCGAACGCCACTGCACCAATTCCCACACCAGCCATCACAACCGCGTTCAGTACAAGCCATCGACTCACTGTGTGACGCGGGTAACTGGCGACAAGCTCGGCCAGAGTCGGCGGAAGGCTGCCCGTTCGTACTGAGTTGGCCGCGAGACCAACCAGCTTCTCTCGCATTTCGGCTGAAACGGGCGAACTGGCCAGAGCAAGACCCCAGCCAGCCGCCGCGAGCGTGATGCCACGCCGCGAAAGCCTGTCGCGCAGCAAATTCCGACCACTATTCAGGCGGCGTTTTATTTTGGCGAGCGAAATGCCCAGCATGTTCGCTGCCTCATCTCGAGTCAGGCCTTGCAAATAACAAAGGATTAGCGGCTGACTGAGAGTTTCGGAGAGCTGGCAGAGCTCCTCATCGATCGCGCTCCTTACTTCGTCCCATACGAGCGGGGCGGTCGGATCGTTGGGGGGCATGGCAAGCTCTGTTTCCGAGGCCGCATCGAGTGGCCTTACAATTCGCCTGGACCTGGCCTTCCGGGCCAGGCGAACGGCCACGGTATAGAGCCACGGGCCGATCGATTTGTGCCAATCTCCTCGGCTGGCCTGACGGGCGAGAACGATAAAGGTTGACTGGAACACATCGTCGGCGGTGGCTGAGTCGGGAAGGAGTCGCCGGCACGTACCGAGGACGAGAGGGCCATGACGCTCCACGAGTTTGGCGAAGGCGTGTTCGTCCCGACTTTGAATAAACCGCGCGAGCAAAACTCGGTCGTTTGCGTCCCCACCAGGAGAATTCATCAATTGAGATGTGGCGGCGATCAGGCGATTGGCGCGGGTCATCATTCTTGCTCCCGAGGCAGTTTGGAGGCTACTCTCAGGATAATGTCTGCGATCGAGAAGGCCGGCGCATTTTTGCGGAGGCGAGAGTGCCTAACGCCTAACATCGCATTTGACCAAATTCGGGCAGTGGAGTTCGATGCGTGGCAGGATGAGGAGAAACTGTGTCTGCAGTTGGGTGTGATGGCGGCCTATGCCGCGATGTCCGTTGTCCATCGGGTACGTCTCCTTAATCGAGAGCCGTCCCGAAGCCACAACGGCCGGTTGAAGGTGCAGAGAATACCTGTGCGATCATAAGTATATTCTGTATATTGTTTGAATAAATCTGCTGGAGGGCTAAAAAAAACACCATTTCTGCCAAACAAAGCTAAATCATTAAAACGCGACCCAAGACTTGAAAAATATTGAGTTTGCGGCCACCAATGTGACGATTTTTTCGTGCGATATTGAGCGTTTTGAACACTTTCGTTTTGCGATGGGAAGTCGAGAAATGTACGGCAGATCACATGGCAACTTAGGACTCATGACATCTTATAGCGGAGATTACGGAGTGGTAGTCGGCCTACCACTCCGTCGCATACTCAGCAATCAAGGTTTCCCGGCCGTCGCAATTACCACGCGGCTGACACCAGGAATCTGTCTGAGCTTATCCGCAAAGTCCCAGGCATCTGATGCCTGAGGTGCCGAGCCACTAATCACGAGGATTCCATCCCGCATCTCGACTGTCAGTTTGGCGAACCGGGCTTCGATTTTTTTCGCATTACCAGCAGATGTCAGAATGTCGCTCACTGTGGCCTGCGACGGCATCGCCGTGAGCCTGCCGGGTGCGGTACTGGGCATTGAGGAAGAGTTTCGCCCACTACCTGGCGCGGAGACTGAACCAGAACCCAATGGTCCCACCGGGGCACCTAGCACACCAAGTTCATCCCCAGGCTTACGAACCACAACCGTATTCCTTGGCTGGGCAGCCGCAACCAAATTTGAGTTCTGAAAGCCCGCTGGTGTGGGATTTCCCCAGGCAGACGGTTGAGGCGTCAGCACCCCAGGCAGTTCGGTCATGCTCGGTCGCGTTGAAGATGCGGATCCAAGCCGTTCGGCCATTGCTTTCAAGAAGGGGTCCGGGCCAGCAGCCACGAAGCAGCCGTTTCGCACATCTTTGATCTCCGGCACGCTGCGAACGACCCATTCCGCACGCTTGGCCACCGCCTCGCTCGAGACCGGTCCACCGATCACCGCTACTCCATCCACGACGCTTACCATGAGATGAACGCCGCGGAGTTCTGGGTCGGCATCGATTGCTAACAGTACGTTTCTTCCCACGATGGCATTGGTAGCGCCTGCAGGACGACCTGGTAAAGTGGGGATCGGAGGATCGGCCGAAGCCACGCCTACAAACCCACTGAGGCTCAGCGCTACGGCGAGCATGCGGAGCAGCCCGCTCGGTAGAGAGCAGAGGATGGCAAAGCAGGAGCAGACGCGGAGACTGGTGGAGTGGGGCAACAGGTGCGGGGTCATGGCAGCCCTTTCGATCCGGGAAAGCTGGCCGAACGATCGTTACGATTCATCTGGTCCCGGTGTTCTGCTTTTATTCTCAGTCATGAATGGGCCTGGCAGAACCAGCCATAAGACAAATTTACAAAACAGACTGACCAATTCGTTCGCTTTGGGATGCGCAGAGAAAGACATCGGGTTGGCGAAAGAGTTCGGTTTGGTGAAGATGTGCGGGATAGGGAAACTTCCGAATTGATCTGAGTAATACTCACCCGTCTCCAATACCCATGAACATACTCGTGACGGCTGGGAACACGCAGACCCCCCTCGACCGCGTGCGCTGCATTACCAACATCTTCTCTGGAAGGACAGGCGCGCAGATCGCTGCACGGGCCTTCGATCGTGGGCACTCGGTTGTTCTGCTCACCTCGCACCCGGAAGTCCTCGAGTCCATTCCCGCCAGCCGGGCGCGAACGATTCCGGAATGGCGGGTGCGAACTTACCGGACGTTCGATGATCTGGATGCGGCGATGAGCGAAGAAATCAGCGGCAATCGCGTTGAGGTGGTGATCCACGCCGCGGCGGTCAGCGATTACCGCTCAGCCGGGGTGTTCTCGCTGGCTCCGGGTACAACCTTCGACTCAACAGAACTGACGTGGGATGTCGTGGGAGAGCGTCCCCGGTTGTTGGATGCCGCAACGGGCAAGGTGAAGAGTTCGCACCCGGAATTGTGGTTGCGGCTCGTTCCGACCCCAAAGCTGGTAGACAAAATACGCCCCGTATGGGGATTCACAGGGATACTGGTGAAGTTCAAACTGGAAGTCGGGCTGTCCGAAACAGAACTTCTGGAAGTTGCCGAACGAGCGAGGGTCCATTCCGGGGCCGATCTGATGTCGGCGAATACCCTGGAAGGGATGCACGACTGGGCCATCATCGGTGCCGGAACAAATGGCTACCGGAAAGTCACTCGATCCCAGCTTGCCGATCAGCTCCTGGATGCTGTTGAGGCCAGCATGGTCCATGGTCCATAGTCCGTAGTTCTGAAAGACAGGACACTATGGACTATGGACTAATGACTATGGACCAAAACGATGCAACTCCACCACTTACACGACTGGCCAACCACAGAGAATGAAGCGCTCGAACTTCAGAATTCCCTTGTATTGCGTGTCGATGTATCTTCCTCGCTCGGGTCGTTTGACTTCGTGGCTGGGTGCGACCTGGCTTATCACCTCACCGATCCAATTTCGTATGCGGCAGTGGTAGTTGTGCGATCGTCGGATTGGTCTGTGATCGAAACTCGCACGGTAACCCATGAAGTGAAGTTCCCATATATACCGGGATTACTGTCGTTCCGCGAAATACCCGCACTTCTTGCGGCATTTGCAGATTTGCGCCAAACGCCCGATGTGGTTATGCTCGATGGACAGGGGGTTGCTCATCCGCGTCGGTTCGGGCTGGCCTGCCATCTCGGATTGTGGCTTAATGTACCATGTCTGGGGTGTGCCAAGTCGTGGCTGATAGGGGATCACGATGAACCCGGCCCGCACGCTGGCGATACGGCACCATTAACGATTGGGAATGAAGCGGTTGGGGTGGTTATGCGGTCTGCCGCGAAGGCAAAACCGGTGTATGTGTCGCCAGGGCACCTGTTGGACATCGAATCGGCAACAAGAGTCGTTCGAGCGAGTCTGAGTGGCTATCGCCATCCAACACCCACGCGTGAAGCACACATGGCAGCAAACCGGTTACGGGAAGAATCGCGAGCTTCGGGCTAAATAGTTCGAGTTTTCGGATTCGACCTGTCGGAACGACTTCCGATCCGTGGGGTGGAATCCCTTTCGCAGCCCAAAACCAGAACTTCGTCCCCAAAACCTCTCATTTTTGGTGAAGCATCGATCGCTTGAGGGGATTCAGGCAAGGTTTGACCAGGAAAGGGGTTTCGACCGCTGCGCCGTCCTTCTGCTGCGCACCATCCGAGTAACGGTTGCCCAGAGACAGGGAACTGGCTCGATGACGACAGAGAGGCGATAATTTCTCACAAGCAATGGCGTTTCCTCGACGATAGACATGCGTAGAATGGGCCGCGGATCACTGAACGGGTGAACCGTGTCCCGGGGCGACGGAATTGCCCGCAACCCCGAGACTCACCCGCGTTCCTGTTCTGAGGAGATGGGACAGGAATGCGGGATCGGCAGTCGTTAAGCGACTGCCATGGGAGAGTGAGCCGCTGCCGTGCGGCCCCGCTGGGAATGACGGCAAAGTTTTAGGTTCCGAATTCAAGACAACTCAAGCGGAAGCATCCGGGAAGCGCATCGCGACTGTCTTGAATGAGGAATCTGTCCGGAATCCCAGCAGCACCGCCCTAGTCCGTCGAGCCTGATTTGGTGTGTTGCCGCCTGCGCGACCCACCAAATGCCAAACGGCGCTCGCCGGGTAGGACACCGAACGACTGCCGGATGGCAACGTGCCTCCGACAGGGAGATGACCAACCCATGCGCGACACTTCACCCCGCCCCTGGCATCGGTGGCGGGTTACATTTGCCGAACTAACTCCCATCCCGATCAGAGATCGGTTTGGCAGATTACACATTCCGATCCCTGTGTCCCCGGATGCCTCTGAGCAACCGGCCGAGGATGGCATTCGCCACGAGTTGGTCGCCCGGATTCGCCAGGAAATTGCTGCCGGGACATACGACACTGAAGAGAAATGGCTCGCTGCGGAGGAGGAATTACTTCGGCGAATCGCAGAGCGCAGGTAAATCGTGGGAGGAGTCTTTCAACGGTTTTCAGCCAGATCGAGAAGCGATCAACCCATCGTGCCATATCGCACATGCTTGTGAGTGGTGGGAGGCAAGAATGTCCTGGCACACGAGCGCCCTTCTCATTAAGGCGGACTTCTCAAAGAACCACTTCAACCTTTTCAAAATGCTGGGGTTAAACGGGGGCGAAGCCAGTGAGATTGTATCTTTTGACGATGCAAGCTCCGGCTCCAATGATGGTCTGGCTCTCGGCTCGGTTGCTGGCTGGACGGCACTGTGGGGCGCCCTTGAGATGGTGTGGCTGATCGATGATCGGCGGTTGGACAAGTTGGCCAAAAAAGCGGACATCTTCTGGATGATACTCGAAGGAACGTCTGATACGGCCGGGTTTACATGGTGGACGGGCGGCAAAAAGGTTCGCGACTGGATGAGTCAGGCTGGAGAGGTGATTAAGAATGAAGGGAAGGCGCTGCCGGAGGAAAAGAAAGCGTTCGCAAAGAAGGATGAAGAACAAGGTGTCCTGCAAATGCTTATGAGTCTGACGTTACCTTTGAAGAGTCTGGAAGCGATCCAGTATCAGATGTACGAGTTCCCGGAAGACGCTGTGTTCGACGAGTAAACACAAACGTGTGACGGATCGCCGCGAGTTCACGGCCTGACCATTCCTTAGTATAATTCCTAGTATCGTCGCCATTCACCTCGGAGACAATTCCCGTGTCGCTGCCCGCCATTGCGGTGTCGCAGACCCCGGAGAACAAATTCCGGGAGTATCTGGCCAGCCGTCCAACACCGCAACGATTCACTGAACAGCAACGCGAATTGCTCGAGTACGTTTTCGCGCGTCACTCCCATTTCGATGTCAAACAACTCATCGAAAATCTCAAATCGGCTGGAAAGCACATCAGCCGCGCAACGGTCTATCGCACTTTGGCGAATCTGGTGGATGCAGGTCTTCTTCGCCGAATCGAGTTGGGTTCGCGCACCGTGTTCGATCACGACTACGGCTATCCAGCGCACGACCATCTCGTGTGCGAGGAATGCGGAACGATGATTGAATTCCAAAGCGAGGGACTCGATGTGGCGATACGCGAGGTGATCGGACAGCATCACTTCCGGGCGAATGGCCGCTCTCTGGTGATCCGGGGGGTTTGCGCGGAATGTAATGCCGCTCGGGCTGCGAAACGGAGACTGGTAATGTGAGTTGATCGTTGGTTGTCGATCGTTGGTTGTTGATTGTTGGTTGTGAGTTGGGGAAGAAAACTCCCCGGATGACCAAGCATAGGCTTGGGGTATTTGCAGACGTGAGGCGTTCCACGTTTTGCGTTGCCCACTCAGAACAATCGACAATCAATAATCAACAATCCCCACAGTTTTCATGCGGGTGTGGAATCATGTCTGCCAAGAGTTCGTTTTTTGCCAAATGTGCGGGTCTGAGCTAAGGAGATAGTTGGAGTTCCATTGTCCACCCGTCCGCGTATGGAATCGTTCCCGCGCGGGATTTCCCTTCCCACTGGCGGTTCCCCAGATGCCGGTTCGTCTGGTCAGCCAGGAAGAACTGCCCGGCCCGCTACGGGGGTACAGGCTGATCGAGCGCCTGGGCCGAGGGGGATTTGGCGAAGTTTGGAAGGTCGAGGCACCGGGTGGCCTGTTGAAGGCGGCCAAGTTCGTTTTCGGCGACCTCGATGCGATGGATGAGGACAGCCGACCGGCCGAGCAAGAACTCAAAGCGCTGAAACGGGTCCGGGACATCCGACACCCTTATATTCTCTCCCTGGAGCGATTCGATGCGATTGACGGTCAGCTCATTATTGTTATGGAGCTGGCTGACCGCAACTTGTGGGACCGATTCCGGGAGTGCCGAAGCCAGGGTCTGCCTGGTGTCCCCCGGGATGAGTTGATCCGATATTTGGAGGAAGCAGCCGAAGCCCTGGATTTGATGAACACCCACTATCAAATTCAGCACCTCGACATTAAACCGCAGAACCTTTTCCTGGTTTTCAATCACGTCAAAGTTGGAGATTTTGGCCTCGCCAAGCTTCTCGAAGGCGTGCGGGCTACGGTTACTGGGGGAGTTACTCCGGTGTACGCCGCGCCCGAGACATTTGAGGGTTGGGTGTCGCGTTTCTCCGATCAATACAGCCTGGCAATCGTCTTTCAGGAGTTACTGACTGGAACGCGCCCATTTAACGGTGTCAATACGCGGCAACTGTTGATGCAACACATCAGCGGTACGCCAGAACTGGGACCTTTGCCAGTCGCCGATCGACCCATCATCGCTCGGGGTCTTAGCAAGAAGCCGGACGACCGATGGCCGACTTGCGCGGAGATGATCCGGGCGCTCAAGATATCGGGTATCGCACCCCCATCCCCTGGCCAAACTCCGACGAATGAAGTCATCATCCCGGAAAGCCCACCGGCCGCTCACCGTGCTGGGCAACCCGCTGCTGGTGATGGTGATCCGGACTCGGTCATGGCAACCCGAATGGCAGCGGGCGGGTCGGGGCGGCTCGGGCCGGACCCGACGATCCAAACCAAAGCTCAGACTCCTCAGCCGGGCGGCCTTCCCCCGTTAATTAAGCCTGCGGGGAGTGGGAGCAACAGCACCCCGATGCCCCCCGGGGTCGGCCCGCGTCTGGTTACTCCCTCGACGACGGGCTTGCCGAGTCCCTCGCATACCCTGCAACGGGCAGCGGTGTTCCAGACTGGGCGGATGGGCAGTCTTGGGATTGCGCCGCCGGAGAAGAACGGCGATGGCGTTCTGTTCCCGGCTCTCGTCGTTGCTGTGGGACAGACCGGACGACGTTTACTGGAATCGCTCAAGCTGGTCATCCGGGATCGATATGGACACCCTGACAAAGTGCCCAATGTCCGGTATCTTTACATCGACACCGATCTGGAGTCGTGCCCGGACACTCCGGCGGACGATCCCGCAAATCTTACCCCTCGTGAAGTTGTGCCGGCCCGGCTTAACCGCCCCGCGCATTACCTCCAACGCGACTCGTTGCCACCCGTAGACCAGTGGATGCCGCCCGGGCTTCTGTACAAACTCGCGCGTACGCCCGGGGCAGCGAACGGCGTTCGGGCGTTCGGGCGACTTGCCCTGTTCGACAACTACCGGCTCGTTGCCCAGCGACTTCGCCAGGAAATCGAACTATTCCTGACCGATGAGTCACTCGTCCAAGCCGACAAGCACACCAAGCTCGGATTGCGGTCGAATCGTCCGCGCGCTTATATTCTTGCCGGGCTGGCGGGTGGAACCGGCGGCGGGATGTTCCTCGATCTGGCCTTCCTGATCCGACACGAATTGCGACAGGTTGGATACCTGAAACCAGAAGTGGTTGGACTCTTTTTCGTTCCACAGGCCGACAAAACCTCGCCGCGGAATGCTGCACTCGGAAACACATTCGCTGCGCTGAGTGAATTGCATCACTTCCAGGGGAAGAAGACCCGGTATCAAACGGCGTTCGATAAGTCCGAAGCGCCGGTGATCGATCCCGAACCTCCGTTCGCTCGGGTCGCACTGCTTCCGTTCCCCAAGGCATCGGTTCCCAAGGAACAGGCTATCGCCATCGGGCGAGCTGCCCGTGCTTTGTATCACGAACTCCTGACGCCCACGGGGCGGGTTGCGGATGAGGTTCGCAATGTCTACCGGAACGCATACCCCTCCGCGGTACCAACTGTCCAGAGCTTCGGCCTGTTCCGACTCTCCTGGCCTCGTCCGGAGATGCTTGCCGCGGCGACTCGTCGATTTGCCCAGCGGCAGATTCAACGTTGGACCGCGAAAGAAGCCGCCCACCTGCGCGAGCCAATCGCGAACTGGTTAACCCAACAGTGGGAAGACCGCAAGCTAACCCTGGATGCGATGATCGAGACACTGCACGGATCGGTTCGCGCTGCCCTGCGCGAAGATCCCGATCGGGTGTTCGATGCCTTTATCGATCCGCTCCGCACGCGCACACCGGGCGGTAAGCTCGATGCCGCCAGTGCCTGTGCGGTACTCGATCAATTGCTCAAGGTAGTAGGTAGGCCAGACTCCGAAAATGAGCCGATGCCCGGGTCGCTGCATGCGACGTTGATGGCCGAGTATGAGCGGCTCACGCGGGATACCGAGGGGCATCTTTCGATGATGGCGGCGACGTTCCTGGAGGTTCCGCAGTTCCGCCTGCCGGGTGCGGAGGAAGCAGTTCGTCAGATTGCGATCCGGCTGAAACAGCAGGTGGATACGCTGGAACCGGTTCGGGCTGAAGTGGATAAGGAGGTTCGGGGTGCCTATGCCCGGCTATTCCAGATCATCGGTGGACTGAGTACCTCGACCGGATTGGGTGGTTTGAGTGTTCGCAAGTCGAGCATCACAACCGAAATCCTGGATCTGCTCCGCACTTATTCGCGCAAGCGGCTCCAGTTGCACGTTCTGGATATGTGCCTGTCGGTGTACCGGAAGCTGCTCGGAAATGCGCCCGAATACCTGCGGGAGATTAACTTCTGCCGGTCCAGCCTGGCCGATATGCACGCGGCCCTCGCCAAGGGTGCGGGGCCGACTGCCGATCTGGGCGGGGTTGGGAAATTGATACTCCCCGATGGGTGCAAGGATCTGGATGCGGCCGCCGACCAGTTCCTTGCCGGACTTGCCCCCGAGGATTTGCTGGCGTTCGAGCAGGCTCTCCAGAAGGACGTTACCAAAAAGTTCCGGGGGCTCGGGAGCGTGTGTTTGAAGCCGGTCGAAAAAGGACCGCACTTCCGCGAGTTGCTCCTCAAGCGGTCGCGCGATTTTCTGGATGGGAAACTCGATCACTCCGACCCCGCGACGGTGTTCTTCCGGTATCGGCCGGACGATCGCCTTGCGGAGCCTTTACTCGGGGAAGCGTTCGATGAGGCAACTCCAGACCTGACCACCATGAGCGGGACAAAGCCTTACGAAATCAACGTACTGGGTCTCCCACCGGGACCGGCTGGCGATCGGTTTCGGGAGTTGGCGAGCATGGCGTTGCCGAATGGCGAACTGACGGCGGCACCACTCCCGGACGACATTTGCTTCTACCGGGAATATCCGCAACTCGATCTCGCCGATTTGCCGCAACTGGGGGATTTCGCCCGTGAGGCGTATCAACTGATGACCGCCGACCACCCGGCACACGCTCGCATCGATATCTCGTGGCAAATACCGGAACCGCCAGCCAAAGTGTAGTGGCTTGTGAAACGCGAATTGTTGATTTGAAGGCAAGAATCGAGTTTCTTACTCATCCACACCGCTATCTTGTACCCGTTAATCTGTAGGGTTCCTTTAGCCCGCTCAACGGAACGGTTGAGGGGCTACCTTCAATCCACCGCTTCAAATTGCCCTATGTCTTCAATGACCAAATCGTAATGCGGTTCAATCGGTGGGTCGTCGCCAGAGTAATTATGTTGGTTGATCCGCCCCGAAACACGAATGGTCTTCCCCATAAAGTGCTTGCCGACATCCTGGATTCCGACCGCAATGAGTTGCTTCACAACTTTTGGAGTCAGAATGACTGTGAACTGCCTCTCTTCAAATTTCTTTGGTGCCTGAGGATGTAGGCTCATATCATCGGGTCCGTGACCGACAACATAAGGAGAATCTTTCTCCGTATTCAATTTGATCTCAGTTGGTTTTGTTACCGCTTGGACCTTGAATTCCACCGTCATAATATTTGACTTGCTGCCGTCGATGGCCTTCCCTCTCGCTTTTTCCTGCTCCAATAGCACTTCATCCGGCGTGTACACTTTCTTCTTCTCGACCTTCGGTTTCGGCAATCCCGTCTGCGGCGGCTGCTCCGCCTCCATCACTTCCAGTTCCAGTTTCCCAGTGGACAAATTGTTCACGCCCAAAATGTTCTCGCACTGGATTTGAAACTTCCCCGTTCCATAAAGGGCTGACATTGGCCCGCCTTTACCTCGCTCGCTAACTGGTCGGAGTTCGAGGTTCAACTGGCAAAGCTCAATTTCCTCCCCCGGTTTTAGGCCGACTGACGTTGCCCGTTTGCCAAAAGGATCAGGTATGCCTGTAAACCCAACACCGTTGAGGGGAACCGGTTTGCCCTCGCTATCCGTCACGGCGGGCAGGTTCTCGTTGCAGAACTGCTCAAAGTACAGCACACCCGCTTCCGTCTTGCCCACGTTGCGAACCCGAACGACCAGCTTGACTGTCTCGCCGTGGCGGTAGACCCGATTCTGGCCGGGCAAATGAAAGCCCAAGCCCGCTTGCAGGTCGTCATCCTTGCCCCAAGCGGTAAATGCCTTCTTCTCAAGAGTGAGCATGGTGCGGCCATCGCCACGCGCCGTCGCAAACTGCTTCGGGCGGACCTTTTCACCGAGACAAACCGAGAGTTTGTGTCCGTCAATCGAGTAGATTCCAGGCGATGTCGTCCCCTTCGTTTTTCCATCGAGTGATGTGACCACGATCTCTTTCGGTGACTTATCAGCATCTATTTTGAACGACATTTTGCCGCTCGCACCCGGTTGGTTGCCGGTGATTTCGTTACCCCTAACGACCCACTTCGTTCCCTTCAATGACTCAGCGGAAACCTTCTCGCCACCGCCCTCCATCGCCACCACCACCCACTCGCCTTGCAGGTCATTGACCGCCTTGTCCGATGTGGTGAAGTCCTCCTTCTGTTTTTCCTGTTTCTGTGGCACCTTCTCTGCGTCGTTCACTTCCAGTTCCAGCTTCCCGGTGGCGAGTTTGCTCAGAACAGGGTCAAACTTGATTTCCGTAGTCCCAATGTTTCCTCCGCCCATGTTCTCGCATTGGAGTTGGAACTTCCCCGTTCCAAACAGAGTCCACACGGGCGTTTTTCTGCCTATTTCGTTGGCTGGCTCGAGTTTGATCTGCATTTCACCAAGCTGCACTTCCTTCCCCGGTGCGAGGTTGCGTTCCACCAGTACAGGCCAGCCGGATAGCCAGATACCTTCGAGGGGGACCAGTTTGCCATCGGCGTCTTTTACCTGAGGCGTCTTCTCCCAAAAGAATTCTTTGAAGTACGAGAGCTTCACTTCCTTCTTGCCGACGTTGCGCATCCGTAACACCAGGCACACAGTCTCGCCGGTGTGGTAGACTCGACGCTCTCCGGGGCGGAAGCCTATCCCGGCCTGCACGCCGCCGACTTCCTTTCCCCAGGCGGTGAAGGCTTCCTTCGCCTCCTCCTGTTTCGCTGCCGGTTCCACAGGCTTCTCCGAAATGGGCGGCTTGTCCTCCTGCCCGACCATTGGCGGCTTGTTCACCGGCCTGTCGGCCCCTTCAGTCTGCCCTTTTGCAAGGCTTCCGAAAGTGATAGCGGCCATGCTTAATGCCAGTACCATCAACGTCGTAGTCATGATCTTTTTTAGAAACATGGCTTTAAGCACTCCTTCTGTGAGAGTGGCGACGGGACTGGAAATCACGCTGACCGCCTTACCAGTCGCAAGTAGTGTTGTGAGTTTGATCGTGGAAGACACCACAACAGGCGGCACACCGGCCGACGCCACGGTTTGCGAAAGTGCCGCGGCCAACGATCCGCCTGAAACCACCAACCCATGACGGGCCAACCTCTTCGCCAGCATTCCCCTCGCCCTTGCCAGCCGACTCGCTACCGTTCCTTCAGGTATGGCGAGTTGTCGGGCCACTTCGATGCGGGTTTTGCTCTCAAGGTCACACAGGACGATCATGACCCGGTACTTTTCCGGCAGGCAACTCAATTCCTGATCCAGCAGCAGCAGGAGATCATCGCCACGGGCCTCGGCTACGACGGGTTCAGGCATTTCAATCACCTGGGTCTCACGCGCGCCCCGCTTCACCGCTATCGCCCTGAGCCTCACCGCTGTTTGGTAAGCCACGCCGTAGAGCCAGTTGCCAACCATCTCTCTCGGCACGACCGACGCCGCCTTGCGTACGAGAACTATGAACGTGGCCTGAAAAGCGTCTTCTGCGTCGTGATGGTTGCGAAGAATGCGGCGACAAACGCCCCAAACCATCGGGGCGTGCCGCTCTACAAGACCTGCGAGGGCATCGTTGTCCCGCTGGTTCAGGAAACGGGTCAGTAATTCTCCATCGGTCCTCCCAACCCCGTCTCGCTCAGAAGCGGTTCGGAGTTGTTGGATGACCAGTTTCAACGGACTTGTCGACATCGTCTCGAACCTCGTCTTTGTCGCCCTCTACATTTCATTCCCCGCAGCAGGGACGTTTGATCCATTACTTTTGACAAGCGGCAGCTTTTGTTCAACCACACGAGGAGATAGGATCGCAATCTCGTGAACCTGGAGGTCTGAAGTCCAGGAGATCGTCCGGGCTACTACCCCAAACAAAACAAGCTACGACAATCGGTACTACTCGATTGCTCGCAATTGCTGGGAAATCCAGCATTGCTTCGTAACAACCTTTCTTGAAGAAGACAATTCGAGAAAAATCATCCTGGCGCGAGAAATGCCGCCCAGCACGGCATCAAGAGTGTGGACCGCTACGACAGAGACCATTAATGTCGCGAATTACGCCTGAGGAGTTGGGTTGCCTGTACCGCACGCATGCGCCCGCCCTGCGTCTCTATGCCTTGCAATGGCACACAGGAGACGAAGATCTGGTTCAGGAAGCCTTCATCAAGCTTGCACAGCAGTCATTGCCGCCGAATGAAGTACTCCCTTGGCTTTATCGAGTTGTCCGTAATGGAGCCCTTGCCGCGAACCGAAGCGAAGGCCGCCGCCGACAACGGCAGAATCGAGTGAGCGCATCGGAGAAGTGGTTCGACACGACAAACGACCGTGTTGATGGCCGGGAAGCGACCCGATTACTAGCCGAGTTGCCCCTGGAACAACGAGAAGTGATCGTTGCCCGGATTTGGGGCGGATTGACGTTCGAGGAGATCGCTGGACTGGTCGGTTGTTCGTTGCCGACCGCACACCGCCGCCACCAAGCTGGATTAGTAACTTTACGCGAGAGGTTTGAGGGATCATGGATACAAACTCCACCGGCCACGACGACCTAAACGATTTCGAGCGTCGCTTGGCAGGGTGGCGTCCGACCTCCGGCAACTCCAACTCCGATGCCATGCTCTTTGCTGCTGGGTTTGCAGCGGGCCGGGGGTTTTTGAGGCGGCGGGTCTGGCCGGGGATATGTACTCTGCTGGTCATCCAAGCCGTCGGACTTGTGGTGTGGGCACTCTCGGAGCGCGCAGGACGACGAATCCTGGAGATCCAGTTGCGAGAATCCACCCCATTCTCACCACCGGAAATCGTCTCTCCTGTTCTCCCCGAGCCCTTCTACGAACCATCGCCGCAGGATTACTTCCACCTCCTTCGGGTGGAGGAGCAAGATCCGAGTCGATGGCTGGCTCCGCCATCACCGGGACCGCTTCCACCGGAACCCCCCGTGGAGGAAACCGGCATCCTGCGGATCAATCAACTGGACCACATGCTCGATATCTGATCCGCATCCGAACGATTCCTTACCCCTGTTCCAACGAGGTGTACCGATGATCCGGCTACGCTACGGGTTCCTAGTTGCTTTTGTCCTGGTGCCTGCTTCGGCTCTCCATGCTCAGGACAAACCGCCATCGACGGACAAACAACCGTCGCTGTGGGTGTTGGACCGCTCGCTGACCGTCTCATCGCGTGCAGAGTCTGTGCCGGCATTGAAGTACCGCCTGCTCCCCCTCGGCTCGGAATTGAAGGAGGGCAATGCCATACCGATCTACCTGCGTCTGGTTCACGAACAGAACGATGCATCGCGGAAATACTGGTTCGAGACGCCCCTTTCCTGGAACGGTCTGCCCATCGACAAGATACCCATCGATGAGGCCGATAAGTTTTTACAGCGTATGAATTATCAGCTCCGTCAAATCGAACTTGGTGCACGTCGACGAACGGCCGAATGGAATTACACACTTGAAGACGGAAATCCTATCGCTCTACGCCTACCCGATACGCAGTGGATGCGCAACTATACACCCATGCTGATCCTGCAGACACGAGTGGCGATTGCAAAGGAAGATTACCGTGCGGCTACCCACCATCTGGAAACGGGATTTGCCTTTAGTCGTCACGTTGCAGAGGGGCCAACGCTGATCCACCGTCTGGTCGCAATTGCTATGGCTATGCAACTCGCTTCGACGGTAGCCGAC
>DASZJS010001006.1:0-3460 GCA_035947935.1 Gemmata sp.
ATTGTTAACCACACCAGCCAAGATAGCGCGGGCATATTGTGGCTGGCGACCGAAACGGGACTTTATCGGTACGATCCCGCGAATGGGCGGGTTTCGCGGTTTGGTCATGATCCAAATGATCCTTTCAGCTTGAGCAGCGACGGCATCCAATCGACAGGTGAAGACCGCAGCGGAAAATTCTGGGTCGTCACCGACGCGGGTCTGGACGCCTTTGATCGTGCCACGGGCAAAGTCACGCTACACGTTCCCTTGCCCGAATCGGCCCACGGCTCGCTGTGCTCGATTGCGTGTCGTTCATTCCATGAAGACAGTCACGGCGTCTTCTGGATCGTCTACGGTGCGGGTACTGGCTTAGCCGTTTTCGACCCGAGCGCGAACCGACTAACTAGATACGCCTTCCTCGAGCAAGGACCTTCCGCGGTGGTGTCAGCCGGAGTAAACGCCCTTCTCGAAGACCACGATGGAACGATGTGGTTCGGCACGATGGGTGGGGGCTTGCTGAAGTATGATCGGGCTCATCAGAGATTCATACGTTACAGACACCATCCAAACGATCCCGATAGTCTTGCGGAAAACCGCGTCATTGGCTTGTTCGAAGATCAAGAAGGAGACATCTGGACCAGTTTTCATGCGACGGCCCCTGATTTCTTTGCCGACACGCAATCTCCATTTGAGCAGTTTCGACTAACCTCCGTTGACCCTAAAAGCCCGGGCGAGAATCTGGTCAATGCCATTTACGAGGATCCGGGGGGCACCCTGTGGATGGGTGCAGGGGGATCTCTCATTGGCTTGAACCGCAAGACTGGCCGGTATACTCGATACAACCCGGAAGGTCCGGTAGTCAGTACCGAAGTCCTGGCTATTCTGGAAGACCGCTCCGGCACCATGTGGGTGGGGACACTCGGTAACGGACTCAGCCGCTTCGACCCGAGGACTGGCCAGTTCAAAACCTATCGTCACCAACCCGCCGACCGCTCCAGCCTTAGCAACGACACCGTCACACGGCTATTCATTGATCGTGCCGGTACGATGTGGGTGTCCACGTGGGACGGTCTTGACCGCTTTGATCCGGGGACCGGGCGCTTTACCGTATACAAGCGAGATCCCGGTTCAACCGAACAGTATTTCTCGATCGTGGAAGACCAGAAGGACTGTCTGTGGCTCGGGGGCAGGTCAGGTCTGGTTCGATTCTGTCCAGGGACCGGTCGATTCTCTACTTTTCAGCACGAGGCCGAGAATTCGAGAAGCCTGAGTGACAACTCCGTCACCTCCGTCTACCAGGATCAATCGGGAGCTATATGGGCTGGGACGCAAGATGGGCTCGACAAACTGGATCCAGGAACAAGCACCTTCACCTCCTATTACAGGAAGGATGGGGTAACCGATATCAGCTGCATCCTTGGCGATGATCAGGGGAATTTGTGGATGAGCACGAACAACGGACTATCCAGGTTTGATCCCCTGACCCGGACCTTCAAGAATTACTCCGTTGCCGACGGTCTTCCGGGCAACGATTTGACCGGATGGGATGCGTGCTTCAAACGCCGCAGTGGAGAAATGTTTTTCGGAGGTTTCGCAGGAGCCGTTGCGTTTCGCCCGGAGACCGTCTCAGACACTTCGTACATTCCACCGGTTGTTTTGACCGATGTCCGGCTGTCAGGCAGGCCGGTAGAAATTGGTGCGGGTTCGCCGCTAAGGAGATCGATCACTTACGCAAATGATCTCACGCTCACTCATCGGCAGGCCTCCTTCTCGCTTGAGTTTTCGGCGCTGAGTTTCCGAAATCCCGCGACCAACCGGTATCGTTACAAGCTGGAGGGCTTGGATTCAGAATGGCATGAGAGTGGGAGTGAACAACGGGTTGTAAACTATAGCGCCTTACCGGCGGGTGCGTATGTACTTCGGGTGCAAGGCGGCACCAGCCGAGGTCCTTGGAGTGATCCCGGCGCTTCGCTGCGAATTGTAGTACTTCCGCCTTGGTGGAATACCTTGTGGTTCAAGTCGGTCTGGGTGATTTTCGTCCTTCTATGCATATATGTCGCTCACTCTTACCGGATGCGCCAAATCGCCCGACAATTCGAGGTCCGTTTTGAAGAGCGAGTATCAGAACGGACTCGGATTGCTCGCGAATTGCACGACACGCTGCTTCAGAGCTTTCAAGGCCTCCTGTTACGATTTCAATCCGTTTCTAACCTGCTACCGACACGTCCCGAGGACGCAAAGCGAAGACTCGACGGCGCAATCGACTACGCGGCGAAAGCGATAACGGAAGGGCGCGATGCAGTACACCAACTCCGTTCAACTTCTGTCGTCACAAATGATCTCGCATCCGCCATAAGCATGTTGGCCGGCGAATTGGGCGTCGATCACAAGGAAGGGACTGCTCCTGAATTTTCGATGCAAATGGAAGGTATAACCCGAGATTTACATCCAATCGTGCGCGATGAACTTTACCGCATCGCTGCCGAGGCGCTTCGTAACGCATTCAAACATTCGGGTGCGAAAAGCATCGAAGTTGAACTTCGGTACGGCGAACGAGAACTACGGTTGCGAACCCGGGATAACGGACGAGGCATCGACCCGGCAATCCTTGCCCAGGATCGCCCAGCAGGGCACTGGGGGTTGAGTGGCATGCGCGAACGCGCCAAGCTCCTGAGTGCAAAGTTTGAAGTTTGGAGCGAAGTCGATTCCGGCACGGAAGTCGAACTGATTATTCCTGCATCCGTTGTCTATACCGAGCGGAAGGCGTGGTATCACAGACTCGCATCAGTTTTTAGAAAAGCAGCATAGCAATGACGGTCGCCTCCAATCCAATCCGAATAATGGCCGTGGATGACCACCCGCTTCTTCTGCAAGGCATCGCCACGATCGTCGGCGACCAGCCGGACATGCTGATTGTGGCGCAAGCGTCCAACGGCCGTGAAGCCATCCAGCAATTCCGCTTGCATCATCCCGACGTAACATTGATGGATTTGCAGATGCCGGAAATGAGTGGACTCGATGCAATGATTGCCATTCGCGATGAATTCCCCGATGCAAGATTCATTGTCCTCACGACTTATACCGGCGACGTGCAGGTGCTGCGGGCAATGAAGGCCGGGGCGCGAGGGTATCTGTTGAAAAACCTTTTGCACAAGGAACTGCTTGCCACCATCAGGGCCATCCACGCCGGCAAGAAGACACTCTCAGCCGAAGCCTCTTATGCACTGGCCGACCACGCGGTGGACGATGCTTTGACTCCCGGAGAGGTCGATGTACTACGATTGATCGCGGCGGGAAACGCAAACAAACAGATTGCAGTGCAGCTTTCGATAACTGAAGACACCGTCAAGGGTCGTGTAAAGAATATCCTTTCCAAGCTCGGCGCCAATGATCGAACCCAGGCAACGATGATCGGGATAAAACGCGGAATCATCGATCTCTAAGTACTCGAAAGAGTCCTCTGGCAACCCATTAGGGG
>DASZJS010001007.1:0-2935 GCA_035947935.1 Gemmata sp.
CTGTCGGGCAAAACCCGACCTGCAATCTATGCGTATCGCTATCGTCAACGATCTGTCTCTCGCACGGGAAGTGCTGCGGCGACTTGTGCTGTCAGTGCCGGGGTACTCTGTCGCATGGTTCGCTGAGGATGGGGATGAAGCAATCAAGAAAACCGCGACGGATTGTCCCGATGTCATTCTGATGGATCTCGTGATGCCTCGCGTGAACGGAGTCGAAGCGACCTGCACGATCATGAAGCAGACGCCTTGTCCCATCTTGGTCGTCACATCGACTGTCAAAGGCCACTACGATCTCGCGATCGCGGCGATCAATGCGGGGGCGCTTGATGCTGTTGAAACTCCGATCCTGGCAACAGGAGGCACGATCCAGAACGGCCAGCCGCTTCTCAACCGGCTCGCCAAACTGGCCGATGCAAACCGTGGCGTGACGTACTCGGGCTTACGTGTTCCACTCCGCCCGAAAGCACCACCCTGTGACGCTCCACCTCTCGTGATAATCGGTTCATCGACTGGTGGCCCCGATGCTCTCGCTACGGTTCTAGCAGCATTCCCACAGAGGTTCCCGGCAGCCATCTTGATCGCTCAGCACATCGCTGCGGAGTTTGCACCGACTCTGGCAACGTGGCTGGGTGAGCGATGCACACTCCCGGTTCGGACAGCCAGGGCGGGAGATTCGCCAACGGCCGGAACGGTACTTCTCGCCGAAAGCAACGATCACCTCGAAATCGGATCAGACCACAAGGTTCGGTACACGGCATCACCCCGGCAGTATCCCTATCGCCCTTCCATCGATGTTTTGTTCGAGAGCGCTGCGGCGATCTGGCCACGCCTAGGGGTTGGGGTTTTATTGACGGGAATGGGATCGGATGGAGCCGATGGATTACTCCGACTCCGGGGGCTGGGTTGGCACACCATAGCCCAGGATGAATCGACGTGCGTTGTTTATGGAATGCCCAAAGCCGCTGCCGAGAAACAAGCTGCTACCGAGATTTTGCCGCTCTCGCAGATTGGACCAACCATCGCCGCGAAAATCCTCGGCAAGAAGTTACGATAAGGTTTCCAGGGGTTTCGCTGTCGCGACCATCTTCCAGGTGGAGCGATAGCGAGACGCTTGCTAGACTACAAACCACATCAACATCGCAACACTCTCCTGTACCACCATGCGAACCACTCTTCTTGCCCTCCTGACTCTCCTTTCCTCCCGTTTGGATGCAGCGGAACCCAACACCTGGGTCAAACTCGAAGATGCAAAGATTGTCGGTCGGCGGTGGGATGTTCCGGTCGGCTACTCGCCTGAACTGAAAACCTTCATGGTCCTGGGTGGTCGCTACACCCAAGCCGATGCCAAGAAAGCCCGTTCCTATGATGTCTTATCCCTCGATCCCACTGGAAAGTGGCGTAACGAGTTTCCAGCCGATGGCAAGGACTGGGGTACCGAGTTTGGAGAAGCAAACGCTCCAGGATGGAAAGATGAAGTCTGGGGGTTTCGTGACGTTGCTGGAAACACACGCCCCAACTGGACGGTCTATGGCACGTTCTCGCTCGGTGGGAAATACGCTCACGACCCCGACACGGACGCCTTTTACTTCTGTGCTGGCGGCAGCACATTCCGCTACTACCCCAAAAGCCGAGTATGGATTGATCTGAAGAGAAAAACCGGACCTGAACGCGATTATCAAGGCACGCTCCTCTGGTCATCAATGACTTACGACAACGAAGCCAAGGCGTTTGTTCTTTTCGGAGGCGGTAATCTTCAAACACACCGTGGCGATTCCGGAACCTGGAATTTCTCCCCAGAAATCGGTGCTTGGGAACAGATTGAGACAAAGGGTACGCCTCCCGTCAGGGCCAATTCGCGACTCGTATACGATCCGGTTCACAAGCTCACTGTCTTGTTTGGCGGGGATCAACTCAACCAACTCATCGCGGATACGTGGCTGTTCGACTCAACAAAAAAGACATGGATCGAACGAACTCCTGTGGTATCTCCTTCGCCGCGTGGTGGACATGCCTTGCTCTGGCTGCCCAAGGCAAAGAAGATACTTCTACTAGGCGGTTACACCTACACCTCCACAACGGATTACTGCGCATCGCTCTACAAACCCCTCCCGCTCGAAGCGTGGACTTACGATGTGCCGGCCAACCAATGGGATATCATCAAGCGTTGGGAACAAGACAGTCCCATTGGCCCGCCTCAAACCTTTCTTGCCGCGGCTGTCGATGAGGACGACCGCGTTCTGGTTCTCGATTCTCAGAACCGTTCGTGGACGTGTCAGTTCGATTTGAGCAAGCATGACGCAACCGGTACGAAAAAGTTAGGAGTCGAGCCGGGTGCAACTGTTCGCCGCAGTGGTTCGCATGATCCAAAGTGGTACACTGAGGGTCGCCGGGCACCAGACCCCAGCGCGGTTGCTGAGCGTCTTGAGAAACTCCCCACAAACCAATGGGTAATCCTGCCAACCCCGAATGCACCGAAGATGAACATGGACTGGGGCTCCGCTGTATTCGACAGCAAGAACGACAAGATCATCCGGTTCAGTGGCGGCCACTCAGCATACAGCGGCACCGCGCCAACGATCTACGATGTGAAAACAGATCGTTATTCGCTTCCGTTCGCGCCGGAGTATCCGCTGGAGTTCGTTTACGGCAACGATCAGGTTCGCGGAGAGTGGAGTTTCCAGGGCAATCCGTGGATGACTGGACACACCTACAAGACCACCGGCTACGATCCCAATTTGAAAGCAATGGTGTTTGTCGGGCATGGATACACGTACCTTTTCGATGCGATAGCTGGAAAGTGGTTGCGCCTGTCGGACAAGAACCTCTTTCGGGCGGATTACTACACCAACACGGTTTGCACGACTCCAGAGGGGGCTGTGGTGTGGGCACAACAACTCGATGGACGGGGGCCGTGGATCTGGCGGTTCAACCCGGA
>DASZJS010001008.1:0-4254 GCA_035947935.1 Gemmata sp.
AACAGCTACCTGCATGTCTTCCATCTCCCTCCTGGTGCAAAGCGAGCATTGGCTCAGAACATGTGATGCATGTTCTGGGATGGGTACTTACATCTCGTTGGGTGTAGTCGGTAGCTAGCGATGCTCCTTATCATGGATCGCGTTGTGCAGGGAAAGCTTGGGAAAAACCTACTTGCGAACGTATACCCCACAATGCTGCCGACGTGCAACCCCACCCGACTGGGTGACTGGGTAAGTAGGGCCGTTTGGTTTTCGGTTTGTTGTTTGGATCGTAGACATCATGCTCCGCGAGGGGATGTCTACGATCCAAGCATTGAAGCCTTTGCCCCACACCCAAAACTCACGCATTCAACGGCCCTGAATCGCGACCCAGGTCGTTTGATTCTCAATGTCTCGATAAAGTGCGAACGCAGGCGTGATCCACCCCGCAAGACCATTTCTGGCAGTCCGGTGCGGCCTACTGGTGCCGTAATTATATTCTTAGTATTAGTTTGAATTATTGATGCACTGGTTCTGAACGAGGTCGATTCTGCAAAAGAAACTAAATCATCAAGACTCGGGCCAAGGTATAACTGGAATTGGGGTTAGGTCAATAAATGAGCGGAATTTTGAGCTTGGGGAGTGGTGTGGGAACACGGCTCTCTGCGACAGATCCGTCCGCGGCTTTGCCCGATCCCTCCTGATTGCTAGAACATCGCCCACGCCCTCGTCTGGAGGGATGTGGGTTTCTTGCTTGTTGGAGTTCCTCTCATGTCGGCGGACGCGACCCCCAACCCAACCTCTGCATCCCCTTCACCACAAACACACCAATCATCATCGGCCGCGGTTCAGCCTGGAGAACAGGTTGCGGCACCGAAGGTCGAACCGGTCCCGACATGGGCTCCGCTGCCACCTCTGGAGCGGCGAATCCTCGGGGTACTCGTCGAGAAGCAGAAGACATCAAAAACTGCTGATGCCTACCCGCTCACGCTGAACGCCCTCATCACGGGCTGCAACCAAAAGAGTAACCGTGACCCAGTTCTGGATCTGGATGAGGTTGAAGTTGAGGATGGAGTCGCTTCGCTCCAGAAAAAGGGAATGGTCATCCGCATCACCGGTGGTCGCGCGGAGCGATTCAAACACACGCTCTACGAGAACTGGACAAGAGTAGGCCCGGAACTGGCTGTGCTGGCGGAACTGCTGCTCCGAGGTCCACAGACCAAGGGCGATCTCCGGGTGCGAGCTGCTCGAATGGATCCCATCGATACTCAGGAAGCCCTGGACGGTATTTTACAGCCCCTCGTTGCCCGTCGGTTGGTCGTCTACCTGAACGATCCGGAACGCCGCGGTGCGATGCTTACGCATGGATTCCACATGACGGATGAACTCGTCCGGGTAAAAGCGATCGCGGCGAATGCCCCCGGTTCGGTACTGGATGTGGAAGCACCCATCTCCCGTTCGACCGCGCCAGTTCCCGCACCCGATGTGGTCGCGACCCTTGAAGCCAGGCTTGTTGCAGCAATCGCAGAGATCGATGGGCTCAAATCTCGCGTTTCCGGGCTTGAGGCCGCAATGGGAGAGTTGCGAAAGCAATTCGGCCTCCCAGAGTGAACGCACTGATTTCTAAGAGAGATTGAACTCGACCGAGAAAGCCGATTTCTATCGCTTCTCGGTTTGATGCGACTTCATTTCAACTGCACTTCTGCACTCTCCTGCCTCTTTCGTCGTTGGCATTCTCTGTGCTGCCGTGGATACTGTGGGAACCATTCTCTCCAGGTTCAACAATGTTCCGCCATGTGTTGTTCACCATCTACCTTCTGCTAGTAGCTGGTCGTCCAGTCGCGGCAGGAGAACCTCCTTTGCTCGACCGGATTGCACGGATTGTCAGCCCAGAGTTCCGTCGTGTCGATGAACGATCCCAGGATATTCACGGGTTAATGCCCCAACCGCGAGCAACACCTGCTCAATGCTCAGCCCTTGGGTATCACAGCCGGGCAGCACCTTCCGCAAATCACATTCGGTGGGTGCAAGTCGACCTGGGGGAAGCCCGGGTACTGGATTACGTTGTGGTGGTCCCTGCGGTTGGCCCTCCCGGCGATGATGGTCCGGGGTATTATTTCCCGTCGAGGTTTCAGGTTGAAATTGCCGACCGACCGGATTTCACCGACACCTCAATAGTAGCCGAGATCAATTCGGCCACTGTTTCTGCTCATCAGCCGGTCGTGATTCCGGTCGAGGAAAAAAAGGCCCGGTTTGTTCGGGTGACCGCGACCCGACTTGCCGGACGGGATGGCCGCTATTTCTTTGCATTGGGAGAACTCCTTGCGATATCGGGGAATAGAAATCTGGCGGCCGGGTGCCCGGTGACTGCGTCCGACTCTATCGAAAACGCTCCGGTTTGGGGCGTTCGTTATCTTGTCGACGGGCAGGGCATGGTTGGCCCGCCACTTGGCGCTGCCCGGAGTTCGACGAACGGATATCACTCCGCAGTCAGCGCAACCCCGGATGTAGTGAAGTGGGTTCAGATCGATCTCACGGAACAATACAGACTGGATGAAATACGGTTGGTTCCAGCACGGCCGAATGATTTCGCTGATCGCAGTGGATTTGGGTTTCCCCTTCGTTTCAAGGTTGAAGGCGCATCCAGCCCGGACTTTCAAGCTCCTCAAATGTTGTTCGATGCAACCGCTTCGGATTACCCCAACCCCGGCGATGGCCTCTTGGTGATCCCGACGCCGAATGTCGCAGCTCGTTATATCAGGGTGACCGCGACGAAGCTTTGGGAGCGGACCGGCGATTATGTGTTCGCTCTGGCGGAACTCCAGGTTTACGCCCGGGGTCAGAATGTCGCTCACAATGCACATGTGACCGCCCTCGATTCGATCGAGCGTGGACTGTGGGCGCAACAATATCTCGTGGATGGATTTTCCAGTCAGCACCAGTTGGTGGAGTGGCCTCAGTGGATCCACCAGGAACAACAATGGGCCGAATGGACGGCCCAACAGCGAGCGATTGAAGCCGATTGGGAGGTTGCCCGGATGCACGCATACAACTTCTTGCTTCAATCGATCGTGACATTCGCAATCGGTAGTTTCTTGATGGTGACGGGTGTGGTTTGGCGAGCCAGGGTGGTTCGGAAGCGCGAAGCCGAAAAACTGCGCGAGCAGATTGCCCACGACCTACACGATGAAGTCGGGAGTAACCTCGGCAGCATCCTCCTGTTGGCTCAGTCGGGCGATAGCAAGGATCTCCCCGAGATTCGTCGAATTACAGGTCAGACCGCAGCCGTTATGCGCGATCTGGTGTGGCTGATGCGCGGGGGAGTGGATACGGTCGCCGATCTCTTCACAAAACTTCGTGAAGCCGCCGCCATCTTACTCATTGGAATCGAATACACGTTCGAGGTTCCCGGAGAGTGCGCAACAAACCGGGTCTCACTGGAGTTTAAGCGGCAACTGTTCCTGGCATTCAAGGAGATACTCCACAATGTCGTGCGTCACGCCGGAGCCAACCGCGTAACAATTCGTGCGTTTTGGGATGGTGGCTGGCTGATTCTGGAAGTGAAGGACAATGGAAAGGGCTTCGACCTGGAGCAAGCAACGGCCGGAATAGGCCTCCGGAGTTTGCGAGAACGCGCAACTGCTCTGCGTGGCGAACTGATTGTCCACACAGTGCTGGGCAAGGGGACGATGGTGCGGTTGATTGTTTCGATCCGATGAGATCTACGCTCTGCGATGAAGAAGTGGGAGAGTTTCAAATGACAGAGCCCAGCCGGTTAATCAAAAAAGAGATCGCCTCTCGTCTGGGTTTGAGCATTCACACGGTCGATTCGCACATCCGGAATATCTACGAGAAGCTCGAAGTTCACACCCGATCCGGGCGGTCGCCAAGGCACTGCGAGAAAAGCTGGTTTGACTAGCGGGCAGCCTTTCCCGCGATCGCGTGATGTTGTCAGCGTGCGGATCGGCTACGCTATGTATTTATGCCTGCCGTTCTGTCACGCCTGGAAATGCCGATGACCTTTCCCGCCTCTCTATCCGCGATACTGATCGCAGCGGTTGTTGCTGTCCCGGTCAGCAACTGCGCGGATGATCCCTCGAAGCGTGTTCCGCAGGAGTCTGTGGATTTTAACCGCGATGTGAAGCCGTTTTTTGCCAAACACTGCATTTCCTGCCACGGATCGGAGAAACAGAAGCACGGCCTCCGGCTCGACCGAAAGGCCGATGCACTGAAAGGTGGAGATAGCGGAGTTGCGGTGGTGCCCGGGAAATCGGT
>DASZJS010001009.1:0-5433 GCA_035947935.1 Gemmata sp.
ATGCCCACGTCGGATAGGATGTAGAGCCAAGCGTGTTCTGAGGTCCAGCCGCCAGAGTGCCAACGACTGCTGAAGTCCGAACTGTCGAATAGGCGGGCAATATCCTGGAGCATGGAGTACCTCCATCCGACTTGATCCAATCGAAGTCGCTCAAGCAGCAGGGAGAACTACCCCGGGGAACGCGAATGCTTTGCATACCGGGATCGAGTTCCATCTGGAGTCTGTGAGCAACCTCGCATTCCAATTCTGAACGGAGGCTCCAACAACCTCTTCCCGTATTTCACCCATCTAGAACGCTAGAGCAGAAATCGAAGCATGTTGCGAGCATTTATTGCGAAACGCGAACTTGAAGCCAAACGATTCGGTTGACGGGCGGATTTTTCGCTCTCGAACCGAACAATCAACGCCGCAAAAGGTGACCAATCGCCCAAAATTCTCATTGTGGAAATCAGCTCTGATCGTTCCACACCCAAGGCGATCTGGTATCCTGAAGGGAATTAATCTTTCAGTTTGGTTATAGAACTCGCCAGAGTTTTCTCGCGTAAGAGAACTCACCAGAGTTCCGCAACTTCAAAGTTGTGTGTTTGTGGAGCTTCCTTGTGTCTGAACCCTCTCCTGTCACTCCCCCTGTTGTCAGGCTCAAACCTCGACTTCCTCCTGCTCCTTACGTTCACGCCATCGGTCCGCGATTGCGGATTCTGCTCTACATCGTCTTTGCAGGCTTTGCCTTTCTCGGTGCGACTGGGGTGTATTTGCTCGCCATCACGGCGGCGAATCAGATCAACACGGACCAGTTGTATACGACACCATTCACGTTCTGGATGTTGGTTGCTCATACCGGCATCGGAGTGATCGGAGTGGTGCCTTATGCGCTCTTTGGAATCATCCATCTCGCCACCGCATGGGGACGATCGAACCGCGCCGCCGTTCGTTTGGGGCTGCTGGTCTTTGGGTTAGGAGTTGCCACCATTGTGAGTGGTTTGGCGCTCGTTCAAATCGAGGGGCTGCCCCAGCTTCCAACCGGGTCGATATCCCGGATCGGCACTTATTTCGCACATTTGCTGATACCCATTCTTGCGGTGTTTGCCTACATCGCTCACCGACGGGCTGGACCGCCAATCAAGTGGAAGTATGGGAAATACTGGGCCGCGGTTGTGACAATCGTGGTGGGTGGGATGGGAGTGGTCCACACAATCGATCCTCAGAAGTTCGGCAAGGAGGGACCGGCAGAAGGAATGAAATACTTTTTCCCTTCCGAAGCGCGCACGGCTGATGGCAATTTCATCCCCGATCGCGCGTTGATGATGGATGAATACTGTGCGAAGTGCCACCAGGATATTTTTAACGACCACCTTCATTCAGCCCATAAGTTCAGTTCGTTCAACAACCCCGCATACCTTTTCAGCATCCGGGAAACGCGGAAGGTCGCGATGGAACGCGATGGGAAAATGAACGCTTCACGGTGGTGTGCGGGTTGCCACGATCAGGTGCCGTTTTTCAGCGGGAAGTTCGATGACCCGAATTACGACATTGTGAAAGATCCCACTGCACACGCCGGGATCACCTGCGTTGTGTGCCATTCCATCACACACATCAATTCCCCAATTGGGAACGCTGCGTTCACGATCGAGGAGGCCAAGCATTACCCATTCGCGTTCAGTCAGAACGCATCGCTCCAGTGGCTCAACAATCAGCTCATCAAAGCCAAACCGGAATTGCACAAGAAGACGTTCTTGAAACCGCTCCACAAAACAGCCGAGTTCTGCTCGACCTGCCACAAGGTTCACCTACCGGCGGAACTCAATCACTACAAGGACTTCGTCCGCGGCCAAAACCACTCCGATTCGTTCGTTTTGAGTGGACTGGGAAACGGTTCACGGAGTTTCTATTTCCCACCAACTGGCGCGAAGGAGAATTGCGCCTCCTGCCATATGCCCTTGGAGTCGAGTGCCGACTTTGGGTCGAAAGATTTCGATGGCTCGGGAATACGCAAGCGGCACACTCACTTCTTCCCGGCCGCGAATACGGGTCTGTTCGAGTTGCTGAAGTCTGAGGATCGCTACAAGGACCGTGCACCCCAGTTCCAAAAATCGATTGATACAAACGCTGCATTCTTGCGAGGGACAGATGCGGACGGGAGTGACAAGAAACTCCGAATTGATCTCTTTGCAGTCAAGAAGATCAAGCCGGATGGTACACAAGACGATGATAGCCTGGCTGTGATCCGCCCCAATCTACCCCGCCTGCAACCGGGTGAAACTCATCTGATCGAAGTTGTGATCCGCACGCTGAACATTGGCCACCACTTCAGTCAGGGAACGGTGGATTCCAACGAAATCTGGGTGGATTTCCAGGCAATAGCAGGGGGCAAAGTCATCGGCCGTAGCGGCGGATTATCTGGGCCGGATGAGACAGGCGAAGTCGATCCGTGGTCTCACTTCGTCAACGTGCTCATGCTCGATCGGAACGGCAACCGAATCGACCGTCGGAACCCGCAGGATATTTTCACCCCTCTTTACGACAAGCAGATCCCTCCCGGCGCAGGCCAGGTGGTGCATTACATGCTCACTGTGCCGAAGGATGTGACTGGGCCGGTCGAGTTGACGGTGAAACTGCGTTACCGGAAGTTCGACTACAAGTACATGGAATACGTCCACAAGGACTCAGGGAAGGCGATTCCCAAACTGCCGATCGTGGATATTTGCACGGATCGGGTTACTTTGCCAGTGGCAGGTGTGGGTGAGAATGTGAATGCGCAGGAATCGCCAATCCAACCACTGTGGCAGCGGTGGAACGATTATGGGATCGGGTGTTTGATTGAGGGAGGGGCTGGCAACAAGAAGGGAAACCTCAAACAGGCCGAAGCTGCATTCCAGAAGCTCCTGACACTTGATGCAAAGGCTGCCTTCGCACATGGGCACTTGAACCTCGCCCGGGTGTACATCGAACAAGGACGGTTGGATAAGGCAACTCAGGAATTGAACGCGACGCAGAAATGCGATCCACCCGCTCCGTGGTGGGTAGTTGCCTGGTTCAAGGGTTTGGTCATCGCCCAAAATTCGACAACCCGCGAGGATCTGGATTTGGCCGCTTCGCTCTTCGAGAAGATCGTCGATCCGGCCAATCAGCCGAAGCACGAGGATGGGAAACCGAAGTTCGATTTCACCCGCGATTATGTTGTTCTGGCAGAGTGGGGGCGAACACTCTACAAACGGAGTACGCTGGAGAAAGCAGGTTCTGAGGACGAACGAAAATATTTGTTGCAGTCGGTGGCCGCTTACGAGCGAGCTCTCGCGATCGATCCCGAGGATGTGGACTCCCATTTTGGTCTCAACCAGTGTTACGACCGACTCGGGCAAGGAGTTGCAAACGCCCCACCACCAAGTGAACCGGTTACCGCCGAATATCTGAAGAAACTGGCCGATGCGGTTTTGGAGAAAACTAGCCCGGGCGAGCAACGAACGAAGTCCGCAGGGGATCTTGCGGCTGCGGTGACCGCACTTGGCAAACTTCCACCCGACCCAAAAAACCCGAGACTACCTCCGATCCGATCTCTCATTGCGCGGCTCCAACCTGCCTTTCACGATGAGAAGTACGCAGCGTTGCAGGCAGGGCTCGCCGCGGTTCTGGCTGAATTGCACCGCGTGTCGCACGAGATCTATAAGCCGGACGAGCTGGCACGGGCTTTTACTGTAGCGAAGTATCGCGCGAATCATCCCGCTGCGAACGCGGCGGCTGAAGCCATCGTAATATACCCAACGAACCGACAGGGTGCGCCGGGCTTCAGCCCGTGAACCAACTCCCAGCCTGCATTGTGGCGACCCCTCTGGTAATGTCCTGGGTCAGTTGTTTCACCCATCGGGGAATGAACTGCTGATTCCCGTGCAACTGAGTCCTCTCACTGGTGTTCCATGAGCATGGATACGAGCCCAGTTCCCCAAAGTGGGCAAGAAGATACGAGTCCGGTTCCCGCAAGAGGGCAAAGATCCCTTATCCATCTGGGCCTTGCCCTCGGAGTCTGCGTCATAGCCCTTGGTCTGTATTTCGGCATCTCTTACATGCTTCGACCCAAGGTCGTGATCGCGCCTCCCCCACCATCTACCCCCGTAACGGTGCGCAACGCACTCCCAGTGCCCGAGGTCGCGTTCTCGGACGTGACTGAGAAAGCAGGGCTCGCGTTCACTCACTACAACGGGACGTCCGGAAAAAAACTCCTGCCCGAGACAATGGGGGGCGGTGTCTGCGTCTTCGATTACGATGGCGATGGACACCAAGACGTCCTCTTCGTGAGCAGTTGTCCGTGGCCAGGGCACAAGGGGCCGGACAAGCCCGCCGCCTCATGCCTGACGCTTTACCGAAACAAGGGCGATGGGACATTTGAGGACGTGACCGCTGCCGCGGGGCTCACGATCACGATGTATGGCATGGGAGCGTGTGCCGGAGACATCGATAACGATGGCTATCCCGACTTGTTCATCACGGGTATCGGTGGCTGCAAGCTCTTCCGGAATGTCGCCGGAGAGGGTGGCAAGCGTAAGTTTGTCGATGCGACCAAAGATGCAGGCATTGTGTGCCGGGGACAGTGGCCCGGTCACCTTTCTGCCAAAGAGTTCCTGGAATGGAAAGAACCGATTGAATTCGCAACCAGTGCCACGTTTCTCGACTACGATGGCGATGGAAAACTCGATCTCTTCGTTTGCTGTTACGTCACTTGGGCTCCGGCTATCGACCTTGCCATCAATTCAAACTTGACCGGGGTTGGCAGGGCATTTCTCCCGCCCCAACAGTTCGAGGGGTCACAATGCGTTCTCTACCGCAACCTTGGGAATGGTAAGTTCCAGGATGTGACCGAGCCGGCGGGGATCAAGGTCTTCGATCCTGTGATTAACGCAACCGCACGACCGGTTGCTAAATCGCTTGGGGTGGTTGTTTGCGATGTGGATGGCGATGGCTGGCCGGATCTGATTGTGGCAAACGACACAGTGCGAAACTTCTTCTTTCATAACGTGCCAGCACCAGGGGGCGGGCGGAAATTTGAGGAGAAGGGTCTATTTGTGAATGTGGCCTATGCCGAAGGGCGTGCCCGCGGTGCGATGGGCATCGATTGGGGGGAATATCTGCCCGGGAAACGCGGCGCTGTAATCGCCAACTTCGCCAACGAGCCGCTCACATTCCTGACCATGCCAGACCCGAAGAAGATCCGTTTCACAGACTCGGCTCTCCCGGTAGGGCTGGCTGGCCCTAGTCGCTTCTGGTTGAAATTCGGCACTTTCTTCTTCGACTACGATCTCGATGGCCGCCTCGATCTGCTCGTGTGCAACGGTCACCTCGAACCCGACATTGCGAAGGTGCAGGAGGGACAGCTCTACGCTCAACCTCCGCAATTGTTTTGGAACACAGGCGATGAGGCGCGAGTGTTTGAGCCGGTTACCA
>DASZJS010001010.1:0-6904 GCA_035947935.1 Gemmata sp.
GGAGGCCGACAAGGGGACATATCAGGCGGAGAAACGGCCCACCAGCGAGTCATGTTCTGGGCTGAAGGAATGACCACCATCTTCGCCCAACCCTTCTCCATCCTAACCGGTTTGGGAATGGGCTGGTTCCTTGATGCGAATGGTCATGTCGCCCACAACTCGTTTATCCAGGCCTATGTCGAAATCGGCTTGTTCGGTGGCGGCAGCTTCCTGGCAGCGTTCTACCTCAGCGCCCGTACCCTCCACCGATTGGGTCGGGAGGTTATTGCACCCCGATGGGTCGTGCAGGCTCGACATTTTGCCTTCGCTGCCGTGGTAGGCTACGCAGTGGGCTGCTATTCTTTGACGAGAAATTATGTGATCCCAACATACCTCGTCTTGGGAATCGCATCCATCCTGTTAGACAGAGCAACGCCAGCGTTGCCCGAACGCTTCCGTGTAAACGGTAGCTGGTTCCGATGGGTTGTTCTATTCAGCATCTGTGGCATGGGACTTGTCAAGCTCGCTACCCAAGCGTTAGGACTGGCTGGCGTGTAATCAAGGATGGGAGCGACACACGTCGAGTACACTCTTGTGCCGTCGACTCAGGGCCTTTGCCTGAGTTTGGTTAAGCGTCGCGTCCCAGAACTTTTGTGAGAAACCGTCCCCTATGGTATGTGAGAATCCGGCAAGTAATGGACCTTGACCCGACGATCCTGGCATCGATTCCTCCCTCTTAAGTGGCCGCGGATCCGTTGCTAAGTGGTCTGCGGATTCGGGTCATTACTGGGTTGTCGTCCGGGCTCCCTTTGGGCAAGGAAACCCAGTGCAGCATGAGTTCCCGTATCACAGCGCGTGTCCGACGGCACTTGCATCGGTGAGTCCGGTCTTGGTCGAGTGCAACCCAAACAGACTGTCTTTCATACCAGCCTCGTACTCGCTGCAGGAAGCGAATGACGTATTCGGCTCCCTTGCCCGAAGAAGAACGCCCAACGGCAACCTCCTCGGTTGCACTCGTAGAGCAAAAACAGATAGAACTTACCCCCGTCTTTTCGTTACGCGGCAGAATCAAGCGGTTCGCTGTGGTGTAGCGTCGACCGCCGTAGGCATTGACGGCCACGACCTTCACGTCGAAGAAAACCAGCACGCCTTCGCGGGCCGGTGTTGCCAAATTGCCAGGATAAGCCATAGGATTGCGGGTCGGAGCTGATGAGTTTCCGCTGAACTCGTCGGAGGAAGATCCTTTTATTGAGCCCCCGGCGGAGGTGTTCGCGACCGATGGACTTGACCAGTCGTTGATCGCGAAGTCGCGGAGTTTGGTGAGGGACCAACGACCATAGGGCAGATGACCACCGCTGGCTCTTGATCGGCCAGTTGGCACAGCGCGGCCCGTTGCTCGACCGTGATCCGCTTGGCGCTCCACCCAGTTGACAGTGCCAAACCCAGTCGAGCCCCTGCCGATCAAAAGCGTGCACGTAGGCTTGAACTCTGTGGGGGTGGAGGGCCAAGAAGCGAGCAATGGCAGTGGCGTCCCAACCCTCAGCATGCTGCACAACCGCTTCGACGTGACGCTGTTGCCAAGCATCGGTAGCCGTTTGCAGTAATTGACGTAATTTGGAGAGTTCTGTATGAGTCGGTTGGCGAGCAGTCAGTTTGCGGGACAAGGTGAGATCCCGACAAACCATTCTACCAAAGGTTATGGGACGAATTCTCACATACCTTGTGGGGCGCGACGGTTAAGCACAAATAATCAGTTGTCTCAAGCAGTTTCTAGGGCATAGTGAGCAGGAAGTTACGAGGCATGAATAAGAAAACTGCGATTAAGCGTAATATGATCTGGAACACGGCGGGCCTCATCGTCGAGGTCGTTACCGGATTTATCCTCATGCCGTTTCTGATCGCCAGATTAGGCGATTCGACTTACGGGGTTTGGTTGGTCCTTGGGGCACTCACGAGTTGGTTCGGTCTGTTGGAACTCGGAACCCGGGGTGCGGTGGGCCGTCAAATCGCTCTCCACCATGCGGCTGGTGACCAGAGAGCCGTGGATCAGACATTGTCCGGCGGCGTAGCCGTTCTTCTCTTCGCTGGTTTGTCTGCGCTCATGGTACTCCTCCTCTGCGAACCGATATTCTTTGAATTCTACAAGATACCCGCAGCGGACCAGGAGCAGATTGGCGTTACGTTGCGTCTCGTGGCGATCAATTTCGCGATCGTCCTCCTCGGAACTGCCTTCGACGCATTCCTCTGGGGGCTTCAGCGATTCGATTTGTTGAACGCCGTCGATGTCCCAGTTACACTGCTTCGACTCGCGGGAACCTTGGTGTTGGTGCATGCGAGTAGCGACCTCGTCGTCCTGGCCATTGTCACGGTTGTCATCTCAGGCATGAGCTTGTGCGCGAAATCGATTCTGTCCTTCAGGGCCAATCTCCAACTCCGAGTTGGAATTCTTAACCTGACGCGTTCGAGCCTCCGACAACTCTTCGGATACGGCAGTTGGAACATGATCAGCACTCTTGCACGACTTTCTCGTACGCAGCTTGCCCCCATCCTAATCGGCAATATTCTCGGCTTGGCTTTGGTACCCCTTTATGCGGTGGCTGCCCGCCTCATGATGGCCGTCAACACAACGATGGATGCGGTCACTGGCGTACTAACCCCCCACGCGACAGAACTTCACGCCACCCAACAAGCCGATCGCCAGCGGGATCTATTCATCGTCTTCGGCCGATACGCAGCCACGTTGGCGACTTTATTCATCACCTACCTGCTGGTTCTCGGAGACCCTCTCATTCTTCTCTGGGTCGGACCGTCGTTTTCGGCAGCAGGAACCCTTCTGACCCTTCTGGTTCTGGGCGATGCGTTACCATGCATGCAGTACGTTACGAGGGGGATCATCCTCGCAACGGCTCGCCATAATGCTCTCGCACTTTTTGCGGTTCTTGAGGTGGTAGCCGTTTGTGGTTTGATGATTGTTCTTCTTCCGCTGTTCGGGTTAATCGGCGTCGGGTTGGCCGTGGCCATCCCGGCGTTTCTCGCCCGTGGCGTCGCACCGATGATCCACGGGTGCCGAATTGTCGGAGTGCCCCTCTTTCAATACCTATTACAGACGATCGCACCTCCACTGCTGTGTGCCGTTTTGCCTGCGCTTGTAGTCCGGCTAGCCGTTGCCATAGTGCAGGTCGAAATTTGGCCTGTCTTTATCGGGTATTCAGTAGCTTACACGCTGCTGTTCGTTATTTGTTACACCTGCTTCCTCGACTTGACTTGGTTGAGTAAGCTCTACCGACTGATCTGGGTTTCCAAACAGCTTGCTCCTCCCATCGTGAATCAGTCGGTATTGGGCGGAGAAGAGCGAGGAGCGGTCGCGGGTGAACCTCTTTTGCCACACGATTTTCCAGCAAATTGAATACGATTTACCGAGTATTGATGTTCGTTAATTATCATATACGCACAATTACTAGTACTATAGAGAGTTCGTCGATGCTGTTTCAAACGATCCTGTGCGATATTCGCAATAAATCTCTTTGGTGTTACGAATCTGACCGGTGGCCAGCCCTTCTGAAAACGCTTCTTACTGACGGCACAATGGCCATGATTTACTACAGGATGATGCAACTGTCGCGCCGCCTTCGCCTGACACCGCTGGAAATGATCTTCAACAAACTCAACGCAATTTGCTGCAATTGCATCATCGGACGTGGGGCCGAATTCGGTCCAGGCTTCGTACTCATTCATTCGACCGGCGTCGTGATTAACGGCAGGGTCCGCGGAGGCTCAAATGTCCACCTCTACCACCAAGTCACTCTTGGTGCCGATCGTCGGGGAGCTCCTGTCCTGGGCGACAACGTCTTCATCGGTTCCGGTGCCAAGCTGATCGGCCCGGTTAAGGTCGGCGACAACGTACAGATCGGTGCGAACGCCGTCGTCTTGCACGACGTGCCTCCTTTCGCAACGGTTGTCGGGATCCCGGCCAGAGTGGTGCGGATTCGGCCACCTGGGAGCGGCGTGACCCCCAGTGCTGAGGAATCGTCTCAGAATGTTATTCAACCTCCACTGGAGGGCGGCAAAGATTCTGCAGATCTCACCGATCATGAGCCCAAGTGATGTTGTCCCGCGGACAGATTGTCTGAGCCATTGCCCCACAAAAGCATGGCCATCCTCAATCGATTCTCAGAAAGAATACGACGATGAAAGGAACTCCGGCTGCCAATCTCTCCAATGATCGAGAAATCGGATGCGGTCTCCAGGGACGCGACATGCTCTGCTTTGGCCATGATTGGACCGGTGACCCGCTCTCCAAGACTCACATCATGCGAATCCTGGCCCGCGACAATCGTGTGCTCTGGATCAATTCAATCGGGTATCGCACCCCAACCGTCTCGTCTCGTGACTTCCGGCGTGTATTCACCAAACTCAAGGCATTCTCGGTTCCTCTGAAAGAGGTCGAGAAGAACATATTCGTTCTAAATCCCGTGGCAATCCCAGCATATGGGTTCTCGCTAATACGTGCCCTCAATCGCAAATTACTCCGTTTCCAGATCCTTCGCGCGATGCGGCGACTCGGTTTCAAGTCACCCATTAACTGGGTCTTCAACCCCAGCGGCTCGGTTGTTGCTGGCGATCTCAAGGAAGACCTGGTCATCTATTACTGTGTGGATGAATTCACAAGTTTTTCAGACGCAGGAACCCACGCCTTGGCTGAAATGGAGCAGCGACTCCTGCACCGGGCCGATCTGGTCATAGTGTCGGCTGATCGGCTCTACAAAGCAAAGGCTCCATACAGCCGTCGAATTGCTCTTGTACGGCATGGCGTCGATTACAATCATTTTCATAAAGTCTTGCTGCCCGAGACGGCGGTACCGGAAGAGATTGCCAGTCTGCCAAGGCCGATTATCGGATATTTCGGCTTGATGGCAAACGACTGGATCGACATTGATCTCCTGGTGAAGATCGCTCACCATTTCTCAACCGGTTCACTGGTCCTGATCGGAAAGGTGACCATGGACATTTCTCGTCTTTCAACGATTCCCAATGTTCATTTCCTCGGTCGCAAACCTTTTGAGATGTTGCCGGCATACTCAAAAGGGTTCGACGCTGCCATTCTCCCTTTTCCCATCAGCGAGGTCACCCTGAGTGCTAATCCGCTCAAAGTGCGCGAGTACCTGGCAGCGGGACTACCGGTTGTCTCAACAAAGATCCCCGAAGTGGAAGTTCTCGGTAAAGCCACTGTTTGCGACACACACGACGCCTTTCTTCGAGGGCTTGAGGACGTATTGAAGGATCCTGGCCCCAAAGCCGCGCGAAGTGAGTCCATGCGTAATGAGAGTTGGGAAGGTCGCGTAGAGGAGTTACGCGGTCACATCGCCAGCCTGGCCAGGAATGCCAAATGATCATTGACGCTCGTGGGATTATCGTTGAGGAGCCTATTAACTGCGACGCCTGCATTATCGGAGCCGGCCCTGCGGGGATAGTCCTTGCCATTGAGCTTGCGCGTGCTGGCAAGGACATCGTGCTTCTCGAAAGCGGCGGAATGAGGTTTGAAGCGTGGACAAACGATCTGAATAAAGGCAAGGTCATCAACCCCGACGGTCACGGGCCACTGGAAGATTACAGGAGGCGGCGTCTGGGCGGTGCGAGCACCGCCTGGGGGGGGCGCTGCGTGCCCTTTGATGAAGTCGACTTCGAGCCGCGAGCCTTTGTGCCCAACAGCGGCTGGCCTTTTAATAGGGCCGAACTCGATCCCTACTATGCACGTGCCCACGGGTATCTGGATCTTGGCACGTATGCGTATGATGCCGACAAGGCCCTTCCTTCGCCGGCCCGGGAGCGAGAAATGGTCCCCGGTCTTGTGTCGGCGGGTGTGACCACGTCATCACTTTATCTATTCAGCCCTCCGACCAATTTCAGCACGCGTTATCGGCAGGATCTTGTCGCTTCACCGCGAGTGCGGCTTTACATTTATGCCAATTGCCTGGAAATTCTTACCAATCGAGAAGGCAATTGCGTAGCTGACGTCAAGGTAGGTACGGTCAATGGAAAGCGCATCGCCGTTCATGCAAAGCACTATGTTCTCGCTGCCGGAGGACTTGAAGTTACCCGTCTCATGCTATGCTCCAATCGGGCGCACCCTAAGGGGATTGGAAACCAGCACGATTTACTGGGTCGATATTACATGTGCCATGTGGTTCACCACCTGGAGGTCGAATTTGCTTGCGGTAATGTAATTTGGGATTATGAAAAGACTCGCGACGGCGTGATCTGCCAACGAACGCTTTCCATGACTCAAGAGAAGCAGCGTTCGATCGGCCTGTTGAATCACCGAGCCAGAATCGAGCACCCGCCGATTGGCGACCCGGACCACAAGAATGGTGTTCTGTCAATGGCCTTTCTCGCGAAGTGGATCATGCGCACGGGTTTGCTGACGCGGTATCTTAGTCCAACCCTGGGTACACTAAGTCGGGGCGTGATCAGCGTTGAGACAGCATCAGATCGCGAGGCCGCTCGGCGAAGTCTGCATTTACATGCGATTAACATCGTTTCAGATTTTCCCAATGTACTCCGCTTCTCCAAGAGATGGTTGAAGGAGCGGGTCTTTAGCACACGCAAATTGCCGTCCATGGTTCTTCGGAATGAGTCCAATGTTTATACACTACGCATCGATGCCGAGCAGATCCCCAACCCTGAAAGCCGGGTGACATTGGGTGACGATGTCGATTTTTTTGGCCAGAGACGGCTTGAGGTCGACTGGCGATGCACCGACCGCGATTCTCATAACCTTTTGCGTACTGCGGAGGCTATCGGGCAGGCGATTTCACAATCTGGAGTGGGGAGAGTACGAGGGGTGCCATCGGTGGAACCCAAGGCTACTGGTGGACACCACATCGGGACGACTCGAATGGCTAACTCCGCTTCTGGGGGCGTGGTA
>DASZJS010001011.1:0-16564 GCA_035947935.1 Gemmata sp.
GCGGCGACGCAACTCCGCATCGCCTGCGCAGACGCGGTCCAGAACCCCGGCTCGCTCCTCGGGCGTCGCCGCAACTGCTTCCAGAAATGCCGCTTGCACCTGTTTGGGATCGATCGCCATGCGGACCTCCGGTTCGAGGACTCACTCCAACAGGCGTAAACGGCGCGGCGGGCTGTCGAACAAAGTGCGGAAAAGCTCAAAAATCTTCCAGGGCCGCTTTGAGCCAGGCGCGGGCGAAGGTCCACTTCTGGCGCACGTCATAAACGGTGGTATCGAGAGCCGCAGCAACCTGATCGTGCGACAGCCCAGCGAAATGGTGCAGTTCGACGACACGAGCGAGAAGCGGATCGTCGGTCGCAAGCTGGGTGAGAGCCTCATCGAGGGCCAGCAATCGTTCGTCGGCATCAAGGGCCGCCACGTCGGAGAGCGGCAGGCGCTGAACCAACCCACCGCGCTTGGCGCTCAGCTTGCGCCGGGCGTGATCGACCAGCACCCGGCGCATCGCTTCACCGGCAGCGACAAAGAAATGGCGGCGATTTTCAAAGCGCTGCTCTCCGGCAAGCCGCACATAGGCTTCATGCACCAGAGCCGTGGCGTCGAGCGTCTGCCCCGGCTTCTCCCACACCAGATGCGCGGCGGCGAGCTTCCGCAGCTCGTCGTACACGAGCGGGAGCAGGTCTGCCGCGGCGCGGCGGTCACCGGCTGCGGCGGCATCAAGTAGGCGAGTGATGTCGGACATGACTGCTGAGTGTAACGCCTACAGCAGCCAGAATCCCACGAAAACGAGGGTGATCGGGCGCGCCCGCCGGGTGGATACCGACCGCTCAACGATGTCTCATTCCTGGCCGCGCGGAGTATATTTGGGCGCGGAGCTCCGCCCGCCCGCCGCTGTTTTCAGCATGTATATATACTGATTGGTTCGTCCGGCGACCGCATCGATCAGCACTCCCGGTGAGTTGACCCTGCAACTGGTGTCGCCTTCCGACAAGGCTCGCCCCTGGACCGCGGACGGGCCTCAGTCGCGACGGCCGGTAGTCGATTCGCGACCGGGCTTACAGGTGAAGGAGTGGCAGGTCAGACCGGTAGACTTCGAGGAGTTGCAACCGGGTCGAGTGGAGCCGGGCGGCGATGGCGGCGGCCACCCGCCGGATGAACAGGTATCCAAACCGGGGATCGGCATCGCTCATGGCGAGTATCGCGCCGGTGTCGATGGTGACGGAGTGAATGTCGGTCAGGGCCCGAGCGGTGGCGGTCATCGGCCCCGTGCCGATGACCGGCGACCAGCCAAGCAGTTCGCCGTCGCCGACCGTGTGGATGCTGTGCAACCGCCGTTCGGGACCGGAGATTTCGATGGCGACGTTGCCGGTGACCACAATCCACAACCGGGTCACCTTCTCCCCTTCACGGAAGAGAACCGACCCGGTTGGGTGGTGCGCCCAGGTCGCCGCCTCCGCGATCCGGCGAACCTCCTCGTCCGTGGCCCCGGCCATGAAGCTGAGAGATTGCAACGCCGCAGGCGAAATCGGCTCGGTCATGGCTTGCTCCCTCTCGCGCAGTACATTGCACCACCTCCAGTTTAGCCACGGGGGCATCGGCCGCCGGGTGAATTGACCATCGTTTGCAACGGGCATACTGGAGGACGGCTTCTTCCAAAACCGGCGGAACCGGCAGCGACTGTCGCCACCTCGCCGCCATGGAGCAGACGATGAACGTGGCCCACGACGCCGGGCTGAACGACACGGACCCCATCATCCGTGCCGCAGACGGTATTGGAATCGGAAAAAAAGTCCGATCCCACACCGAAGAAATAAACATGGCCGAGTTTGGTTGCCATACTTTCACGGTGAACACAGAATGATTTCTATAAAAACACTGGCTATTCCTGACTCAACAGGAGAGCACGATCTCCGCGGTTGTCTGCAGCCGAATTGCCAAATTCGACAGGAAACTGATCCTGACCGGAAACGGCACCGCCCGGAGTAATCGCTCCGGGCAGCATCCAAACGATTGGATCAGTTAATGAGGGGAAAGCGTTTAAGATCACCAAGCTGATGGCTAAGAACAACAAGTCCATCACCTCGGGCCGTTGTAACGCCCCATGAACAGAACTGTGCCGGTCTTGTTGTCGCGGATTGTAAACAGGAACGGGCGATCGGCCCGAAACTCAGTGACCAACGGGGCGCTCATCCGACCGATGATGACTGCGGTCGCCGCGGCGGCTTCGGTGCCTTTCTCATTCACTTCCACGAATGCTTTGTGTAACACCGCGGTAATGGACAGATGCTCTGTCCCGCTGTACATGCCGGAGAAATCGGCTTTACCGAACGCCGCTTTCATTCCCAGGTCCACGAGTATCGGCGCGAGCGAGAACTCGCTCTCGGCCTTGAACCGTGGTAGTGATATTTGCACCTGTTTCGGCCGGAGAATGATGGGACCGAGGTCATCCTTCGCGATCATCTCCGGCAGCTTTTCAACCACTCGAATATCGGCCGACAGGTAAACCCGCATCGAGAGTTCGTTGCCCACGTAGGGCAGATCGAGTACCTGCACCCTGTTGGGCTTGCGATCAAAGGACGCGGTGAACTCGCCATAACCGAACTCGCCGGTCTGAGCCATTAAAGGCACCTCGGCCTTCGTGCCATCGATGCGGGTGAAAGAAGCATTTCTGGTCCGTTTCTCGTCGAACGTACTCGCCCAATCCCCCTTGAAGTAAATCGCATTCGTAAGCACCATCCGCGTGAGTGTGTCGATCGCGCCCGCCGGGATCAGATCCTTGATCCTCTCCCGCGTCTCTTTTTCGACCCACTCGTTAATCCGCTGCCTGGCGACCTCGGGCATCCCGAAATCGGTCTCCATGACACCGGCCCCGTAGTGCTTTTGCGTGAGATGGAGGAACTGCTTCCGCCAGGGGTAGTCCTTCATCGCCCAGAGGGCATTCGCGGCCGTCAACTCATAGCCACGATCTTTGTCGAGCCCGGTGGCGTTGAGATGAGTCAACAGCTCATGGAAGCCAGAATGGGGGTTGGTCGGGAGGTGGAGAACCTTCTGCATCTCATCGAGCGTTTGCACCTTTGCCCCGGCACTCGTCATGGCAAGCGCGGTGGAGATGCTGAAAGGTGAGAATAACAGGGTACCTTTATCATCTTTGGCAAGCTGGGTGTACAAATCCGAGGCGAAGGTGTTGATGGCGATCGCCAACCCTTTCGCCTCCTTCATGGTTTCGGGATTTTCCAGTATCGGGCAGGCAAGGCCGCGGTACTGCGCCAGCAGGCCGCAAGCGGCAGCCCCAGACAGGGTCAGAAATCGGCGGCGAGTAACGGTTAGAGAGTGCATCGGAGTTCTCCTGGTTGTCCGGCAGGCTCCTCTGCCCACCGGTATTGGTGACAACCATCCGACGCGATCGAATCAGGGTTGGTTGGAGAGTGTTACAGAGGCGTTACCTCGATTTCACTCGATGAAAGCTTGGAGGGTGACTCAGCAACTACTCCGAGTTATTCAGGGGCATGGACTGGAGCCGGACTTCGGCATCGGCGGAGGAATCTGATTGTCCGGGATCGAGAGGTAGCAGAAACTGTTCAAAAGATGATGCCGATTTCTTCAGGTACGGTGATTCCTGAAAGATCGGGTTAACAGCACCTCTCTGTTCCGGTTAGTACCCAGCGTCACTGACAGAACGGCCTCTCGACCGCGGACGGGCATTCGCATGCACATCCAGCCCTCACTGCTCTGGACCTGGAACCGCACCATCGACCGGGTGCCTTACTTGCTCACCGGTGCCATTTTATTCCTCGTCAAATTCGCGATCGACTGGACGATCGCCACTCAGGGCTTCGGCCTGGACTGGTCGCCGCTCAACTATCTGATTTGGCCGAATGACCGCGTCTTACGTGTTTTTGAATTAGGCGATTCGGAGCGTTGGTTCTCCCTGACAATGCTGCTCGTTTCGCTGCCATTCATTTGGGTCGGTGTAATCCTCTCACTGCACCGGCTGCGCGCCACGGGGTTACCGTTGATCCTCATCATGTTCTTTTTCGTTCCACTCGTGAATCTGCTGCTGTTCTTGATTCTGATCCTGCTTCCCACGCAGGAATCGGTTCCTGTCGGAGTTGTTCCGCAAGCTGTGCCACGCCGGTTTGAGCCGTTACGACGAGTTCACCGGAATATTGTCCGCAAAAGTTATTGGCGAAGCGGGCTGGTAGCCTTGGCTGTCACGGTGCCGTGCGCGGTGCTGGGGGTCGTATTGGGGGCCGAGGTACTCCAGAGTTACGGTTTCAGCTTGTTCATTGGCGCGCCGTTTACGTTCGGCATGATCTCTGTGTTGCTCTTTGGATTTTCTCGACCGCAGCCGCTGGGTGCTTGTTTGGTCGTTGCCATGACGGGATCGGTGTTGGCGGGAATTGCAGTCCTCATTGTCGCTCTCGAAGGGGCTATCTGCTTAATCATGGCCGCTCCGATCGCTTTCAGTCTTGCCCTGCTGGGGGCGTTTGTCGGCTTCGCCATCCAATCGAGGCCGTGGCTGAACGATCAGGCAGCGAGTGTCACTCTGGCGGTACTGGTCGTGCTGCCGACATTGATGGCGGCGGAGTCGGCGAACGAACCGGAGCCGACCGTGCGTGCCGTTTCCAGCGAAGTGATCATCGACGCACCGCTAGACAAAGTGTGGCCCCACGTCATCGCATTCCCACCACTCCCGGAACCGGATGATTGGTTTTTTCAGACCGGCATCGCCTATCCCCAGAGAGCCGAGATTCATGGCCTGGGAGTCGGCGCAGTGCGGCACTGCATCTTCTCGACCGGAACCTTCATCGAACCGATCGAAGATTGGAACCCACCGTCACTATTGCGATTTGGAGTCAGCGAACAACCAGAGCCGATGCGTGAATGGAGTCCGTATCGAATCCACCCAGCCCATCTGAATCACTACCTTCAGAGCCGAAAAGGCCAATTCCTTCTGGAGGCTCTCCCAGACGGCCGCACGCGCTTGGTTGGTACCACTTGGTATAGCAACCGCATGTGGCCCGAAGCCTACTGGAACCTATGGTCCGACTACATCATCCACCGCATCCATTGTCGCGTCCTGACTCATATTCAGAGGTTTGCAGAAGCACCGGAAGAGAAGCTGGCCATGCGAAATTGAGGTGAAGCTTGGCGAAAAACTCTGGGCTACTGCTAGGCCAGAGACAATTGTTTTCCCGAACTTTGGCGTTTGTTCGAGAACCATTCACCGCAACCCAAAATTTCCCGGCTATTCCAATGGCGTCCTGCCGAAATGACCAAGGAACCCAATTACTGAGAACCACGATGATCGGATCCGTAGCTCATGCCAAATCGCCATTTTGACTTACCGTCAATCCCGCCAGGCACGCTCCTACTTGCTCAGTTTCGCCTCCCGCATGATCTCGATCGGGTCCACTCGTAGAACCTTGCAAATCTGGATCAGTTCGACCACATCAATACGTCGTTCGAGTGTTTCGACCTTCGAGAAGAATGTGGGGTATACCTTGAGCCGCTCGGCCGCTTGCTCTTGGGTGAGTCCGGCCTTCTCACGTGCAGCCCTCAATACCTCGACAAGACGCTTGTAAGCAGCGCTGTGCTGTGACTTTTCCATCGTCCGACAACCCCGAAAAGAGTTGCCGGAAGGTAAGTGAGTGTGGTATTGTCATCCAAAATAGTTACCGCTTGATCGTTTGATAAATGAGGGGAGAGTGCCTACTCCGATCGTCATCCTGGCGAACCCAGGAACCATCTTTAGCCCCACTGGCGAAATGCATGTGGATGAGTGGCCATCTCATTCACTGACTTTTTCGACAGGCTTTGCATGTGATTGTGCGGGGCAATGGCGCGTTCAGAATGCAAAGCAATCCCAGATGAACAGGATCTCTAGTCGAAGCCAGGCCGAGGAGGGCGAAAGCCGCGGATATCTCCACCTCTCAAACGATTACGGCGATGGTGTGGCTTGATGGATCGCGGCACGTGGAACCGTGGCGGTTGTGGGCGAGACGAGAAGTCGATACCAGAGGTGCAACTATGTTCGGGGAGATATTTGGTGTGGTCCAACGGACAGTCCATTGGCTTTCAAGCCGGTCGAATCGCCTCCGAATCTGTGGAGCGAGGATTGAGGTAATCGCAGCCGTTGTGACCCGCAAGCCGACGCCATCCATCCTGCTGGCACGTGTTGGTGTCGGCGGCGGTAGTATTTGGATTCTTCCACAGGAAGGGGTTGGGCTCCAAGAAACCTTTGAGTAGGCGCTGTACCGCTGCCTCCAGGTCGAGTGCTGTCTCGAAATGCCGGAAAAGCGGGAACAAGTTGAAAGAAACCTCTATGTCCGAGTGATTCGCTACGCAGGGATGCTCGACCTTCCCGAGGCCAGGAGGGGAGAAAGGGATGTTACCGACGATGCCATCGGGACTCCTCTGGAATCAGTAAAGTTGAAACGGAAAGCGTACTGGGTCGGGACAATCTTGGTGGAGACCCAAGACAAGCATGACTTCAAGCCGGACGGAATTGAGATACTTGAATTGCGGTGGTGTGGTATCGAGGAGGCGACTGAGCAAGTCAAGGCAAGCAATCGCCCCGAGAAAGCTGCCTTGCTTATAGAAGCCATCAGAGGTGCTGCCAAGCATTTGTGACGAACGAAAAGGGGTAGGGACGAGCGATGGGGCTGGCCCTAAATCGGAGGGGGAGGGTCAAGAAATGGCTTTTGCAATATCGGTGCAGTGTGTTCCGGGACGAGAGGCAGCTGAGTATTGGATGGAGGACATGATGCGCTGGGGTGCCGCGGGCCTTCGTACCGACCCTCGGTTTCGCGAGGCTCCGGTAATCGGGATTACGTCCTCTGCTTATTCAATCATCGCTCGTAGAGCCTTGTAATCCATCTTCCCTGTCCCAAGTACCGGCAACTTGGCAACCTTGCGGACCTCATCCAGCCGCATGACACCGCGGAAGCCTTCCTTCAGCAGCACCGCGTTCGCATCCCTCAATGAGATATCCACGGTAGTGAATAGTGCTACTTGTCGCCCTCCAGAGGGCGACTCGATACCCTCAACCGCCACTCTCGGCCCATCGTCCGTAGGCGGGTAGAGCCTCGCGAACGGCTCTTCCAGTGCTGGCAAAGAGATCATTTCGCCACCCGCTTTCAAGAATCGTTTCAAACGACCGTGGAAAACAATGTAGCCATCGCTGTCCAGGGCTGCCAGGTCGCCTGTCACGTAAAACTTTTTACCTGCCAGTTCACGAAATGGGGATTCAACTCGGTCCCCCAGATAACCTGGGAACACCATTGGCCCGGACACCAGCAACATCCCACGAACACCCGGCGGCAACGGGTTGCCCGTCTCCAGATCGACCACGCACACTTCCACATTCGGCAAAGGCTTCCCGATAGTGCCGCGTCGAATAGCATCCTCCGGGTTGACCGACACACATGGGCTGCATTCGGTTACGCCATAGCCCTCCAGAACGCGAGCGCGCGGGGCTAATTTGGCAATTCGATCGAATATTTCGTCCGGGCATTTCTCGGCACCGACCACAATGAGGCGAAGAGAATCCAGGTAACCGGGCTTACAACGATTCAAGATCAACCCAATAAACGTTGGTGTTGCAACGAGGATGTTCGGTTTGTAAGTGGCAATCTTCTCGGCCAGGGCAGAAGCGTCTGTCGGGTCAGGGTGATGCACCAGTTTTCCACCGGCGAGTATCGGGAAAAGACCCGCGAGGGCCAGCCCGAAGCTGTGGAACATCGGTAGGAAGCCGAGTACCGCATCGGCCCGCGTGAGTTTCTGCGGCGATACCGCACCGCGCTGATTGGCGATGATATTGGCGTGAGTTAACGGCACCGCTTTCGGTGCTTTCTCGGAGCCCGATGTGAACAGTACGACGGCCGTCCGATGCGGGTCGTTCGAGAGGCGTGCCAACACACGCTTTCGAAGAGAATTCCCAAAGAAGCGTCCAGCGAGAAATCGTCTCAGCAACTCGAACTTGCTTACGCCAGCTCGGATTTCTTCGAGAAATACATAAGTGGTGTTGGGAATGGTAATCGGCATTCTATCGATAAATGCCTTTGAAGTTACAATGTGGGTCAGACCCATCAGCTTTACGGCGTATTCCAGGTTCACTGGTCCCGTCGTCCAGTTGAGGGGAACCGGCAACTTGGTTGCCAGATGCAAGCCCAAGAAGGCGATGTCTGCCGCGACCGATGCTGGAAGGAGCAAACCCACGTTATCGGTCGGCAGTTCGCGAAAGCGTGCAGCCATCGTCAGCGCGCCGATGAGTAGTTTTTCATACGTAAGCACCCCTGCGATGTCGTCGGCCACCGCGACATCCTTCGGATGTTGGGCCACGCGGTTCAAGAAAGCCTCCGGAATTGTTTCACCAAGGATTGCATAAGGTCCGTTGTCCGAAGGAGGCGTGAACCAGGTTGGTGGTGGCGGCTTGGGTGGACCTTTTTCGACCAGTCCCTCGGCCAAGGCCCAGAGTTGGCCCAGTGTTGTAGGCACCAAATCGCCGCTGAATCCAAAGCGTTGCTCGACTTGAAGTGAGACCTCGGCCGCCTCAAGGCTATCCAACCCGAGTCCGGCGAGGGTTGTCTCCGCATGTTCTTCGTCCGGGCCAAGTTCGCGTTTCAGTCGATCGGAGACGATGTGAGCGACTGCTTCACGTGTGGCGGGTTTCACCTTGTTCGGATCGGGTTCGGCAAGACGAATCGGCGGCGGAAAAGTGTAGTATCGAGGTCCAATGAAGGTGTGGTACGGTACAAACGTCGGCCGCTCCCCACCGTCCGCCTCGTACCACCGCTCGAGCCATGCGTTGAGTACTTCTCGAACCGGTTCTGGTCGCTCGTCTTGCCCGAACACCTCAACGTGCATCTGAATCAGTCGCCGCGGACTGAATAGAAAAAGGTTCAGAGTCAACCAGCCGATCCCTGCGAGCAAGCGATCCATGAGGAGAGGTTTGCCGCCCCTCGCCCATCCGAAGGAACTGCCCCACAGTCCCCGGGTCCGAACGAGAACCAAAGTCACAAGAGGCACCGCCTTGAGGACATCAGCGGCTGCTCGTGCAGCGCCAAGCCGTTCACTGCCGTCACGCGACAAGGTGCCGGCAGGCCATAGCACAACGTTATCCCCGGCTCGGAGAGCCGCGATCACAGCCTCAACTGCGGCCTCCGCTCGCCGCTTCGCTTCAGTACTGGCTCGATCGATCTCCGGCACCTTGATTGCACGCAGGATCCAGCCGAAGGGAGCCAAAAACGGCGACTGAAAGTTATTTTCAGCAAGCATCGGACGCATCCGGAACCTGCCCCAGAGGGCGCGGAGCACGTTCGGCGGGTCCATGTAACCGGGGTGGTTCGGGAGAATCAGATATGGACCGGGCCGACGGATTTTCCCCTCCAATCCCGTGACTCGAAGCCGGTATCGCAACGACAGAACAACCCGGCTCAAGACCCAGACAATGAACTGGATTGGAGAGAGCATGAAAACCCCAGGATAGTTGTGATCTGCACTTCATATGACAATGCCCCCGCTTCAGAACAAGGTGTCCCCTCAGATAGTGTCTGGAATTCACGATCCCAAAAGCAGAATGCATTGAAATCGCGATCGGCGCAATATCAAGTATCGGAACAGAGCTACGAGAAATAACATGCGACGTACACCACGGAGTCGGTGGGCGGTATTCGATCCTCAGTTCCGGGTGTCATTGGACTGGGACCGGCTCGTCAACGAACCGCGAGGCACAATGTTAACGTGATGGCGGCGGAGTTGCAGGAAGGCACTCCACAGCGGCAGGATCGAGCGGTAACCAAACCGGTGGCGGTTGACATGGGCAACATCGGCGTTTGGTTCGCGTGGTTTCAGCTTGAACCTTGAACCAGCGATAACTTCAATGCAGGCACCGCTGGCCGAGCGCGCCCGCAGTCCCATCAGTGCCCGATCGAGCCACCAGATGAGCGTAGGAGCCGGAACAAGGGCCGAAGCCATCGGCGAGGGTGCCAGAGGCCAAAAACGAGACGCCCCACCACGCGGCAGGACAACCACTACAAAACGACCAACCGGAGAAACCGATTCCCGCGTGATCCTGAGATCCTATGCCGCCAAGCAAGTGCCATTCGTTGGTCGCACCGCCGACATCTGGTATGGGGACTTCAGGCTGTTCCACCCGCTTGGTACAGGACACGATCGCTGTGATGATAAAGCAGGCAACTAGCCGAAGGAAGCAAACTCTCATCGCGACTTCCTCCGCAGCCAAACTCAAATCACACGTCTCAGTGACCTGAGACATTGGAACACGCATTCCGCCCACGGCAAGGAGCCTGGTCTGCGATGTGAGACGGGCGGTTGCGCGATCATCGAGCCTGGACCACTTCGCCATTCCCACTTCCGTGTGGATAACGAACGGTCGTGACGGCCGACTATGGGGGAGAAAGTCCCGTCCGGCTGTCGCCCGGAATTACTTCCCATGTCTCACGCGCGCGAAGCGTTGTCACCACCAGCGTCTTCCATGCTTCGTTGATGAAGGCTTCTGTGGGGAAACTACGATCGACCATCTGTTCTCGCTGGAGTTTTCCCGAGGGGACTGGAGCCTTGAGTTCGGTCAACGCTTGAGACAACTCGTCATAGCAGTCTTGACCGCCTTGGTTAATGCGGCAAACTTGTTTATTGCGTCCGCCCGTGCCCGGGCCGCCTGAAGATATGCGTCAATTTGCGAAAGGAGCTTTGGGTCTGACATCGCATTTCCAGTTGGTACTAAGCCAGAAACAACCCCGGTATTCTGCACATTGGAACGCGCCCTCCTCGTAGTCGCAATGGGTCAGTTTCTCGAATTTGGTTGTGGTGTGAACCTCTTCCGGTCTGTAAGCAATAGGCGATGGAATTGGTGTAGGGTGTTCATGGAGTTGAACAATGCGAAGCGTTAAAAGCCCCGACAAGAATGGCGTTTACATCGAGCTAGACGCTGAACTACTTTCGATTGCGCAGGCGTTCGCGAAGGATCGAGGAGAGGGGTTTGCCTTCATGGTTGCGGAAGCCCTCCGCAGACACATGGCGTACCCAACCCCAGCGCGACCCGTTCCCCGGCAGATACCCCTGTCGGATGCGGAGACGAGCAAGCCGAAGACGGACAGGAAGGCAAAGAAGTGAACGCCTACCAGCGTGGTTTAATTACACTTTCCACCACATTGGACAAACCAAGCTGTCGGGGAAAGCCCCTCAGACTTTTCAACATCTCCTGACACGCGGGCACTGGTAGCGACCTATCCTATTGTCTGGCAGAAGGGCGGATAACCGAGAATCTTATGGGTTCGCCGGACTCGCCCTCTCTCAGCGAGGTGGATTCCCACCTCGTCTCGCATGCGTTCCAGAATAACTCCACCACCGGTGGCATGGCCGCCCTAGTGGAAGCGTTTTCTGGAATCCGGTCTGTCGGCACGGAGCCGGCGACCGACCGTGTCAGCCAACGACACACGTTCACTTAAAGGATGGTTATGACTTCTCGCACAATCGTTAGAAGCTTCAAAGCATTGGCTCTTGCCACAGTGGCACTGGTTTTTGGCACAGGGACAGCCGTTCCCGCAGATGATAAGGAAGCCAAGTCCCTAAACGGAACGTGGCAAGTGGTGTCTCAGTCGACCGACGGGAAGGAAGATGTGATTCCGAAGGACGGTGGCGACATGGTGACCCTCAACGACGGGAAGTACACCATCAAGGAAGGCGACAAAGACATTTGCAAGGGGACGTTCAAACTCGATTCCACGAAGACGCCAATGTCCATTGACAAAACGATGTCGGAAGGAGACGACAAGGGGAAAACCGCCCTTGGGATCTACAAACTGACCGGCGACGAGGTGAAAGTGTCGTGGTCCCGCGCGGGCGAGACGGATCGGCCGGCCGGGTTCGAGTCGAAGAGCTACCGGGTGACGACCCTCAAGCGGATCAAGAGCTGACTCACTCTCGACCGTCGGACAGGATGAGACAAGTTTGTTTAGCGGTTCTAGATGAGTGAAGTCGTATGACGTGGGAGATCCAGGTTTACACTCGGGTTCGCAGCCGAACGCGGTGCAGAAGATCGTCAACGAGTCTGAGCAGTAAAAACCGAAGATACTGCAAAATACTGCCGGTTTACAGACTACCCACGTCCACCCCGAATCGAGCAGTATGCGATAAGCCCCGAAAGAAAGCCACGGTGATTGAGCCCGCCTGCCGGCTCGAGGAGATCCTTTGTGTTCGACTAGAAGGAGGCCATCGCGTTGGCCGGGGCAGTCGTCTCGAATCCGACAGCGAAGAACACCACTGTCTGGCTCGGGTTTCGCTCGGCAAGTTTCAGGCAATCGAGCGGCGAATACACCACACGCACGTCGCCACCAGCGGCCTTCACTGCGAACAAGTCTTTTCGGCTACCGGGCACGCGAAGCATGTCGCCGAACGAGCAGAAAATGACGCGAGGCCGCGCTGCAATCTCCATCGCTTTGTCGATGAGTTCCAACGGCGCGACGCAGACCGGACAACCGGGTCCGTGAACCAGGGTAATATCAGGCGGTAACAGCCTATCGAGTCCGTGGTTGACGATAGCGTGTGTCTGTCCCCCACAAACTTCCATCAGCACCCACTGTCGTGTAGTGGTTGCCCTGATCGCCTCTTCCAGGCGGGCGACCGTATTCGGATCCCGATACTCGTCAAGGAACCTCATCGCCGCCTTCCGGCTGGATGTGATCGAGTTCCCCCGCCTCCGCCAGCAGTTCGAGTACTCGCCGGGCCTCAGAGTCATCGAGGCGACTCTGGGCGAATCCGACGTGGACAAGGGCGTAGTCGCCGGCTGCGATCTCAGGGACGTACTCCAGACACACCCGCTGTAGGACACCGCCGAAGTCGAGACGGCCCATGAGCAGGTCATGGTAGACCTCGACGACCTTCCCAGGGATAGCCAGACACATGGATGAGCTCTGGAGTTGTTGAAGGCGGATTGTCGCAGATTTTCCAAGTTGCTGCAACAACCAACTGGTCGCCAGGGCCAGCCACATCCGAGCCACTCTCGGAGTTCGTCGGGGATCATCGCGATCGGGTGGTCCCGGCACACGAGTTGATACAGGCGATGAATACCCCTCGGTGCCCTGCCACTCATACCTTAATGAAGAGCTTCCGTTGGTACATCCAGTACAGGATCAGCCACATCACTGCCAGAGTGGTCAGCCCGTGCAACAACGGCTGGTACTGAGGGCCGAGTATGTTGAAGGCGTTCACGCCGATATGACGCAACACCATCTTGTGGATCTCCGGCTTCACGAACGAAGCGGACATACAGTACGCGGCAATCGAATTCGTCCCGACGACGACCAGTGGAAACGCCCATCTCCGCCACCCTCCGACGTCGGTCACCGCGTAGAACCCCGCCAGCAGCAGGAGGCACCATCCGCCGCTGAATAGCACCCAGCTCGGCGTCCAGATCCGCTTCACCACCGGGCATACGCCGAACTGGCCCAGTCCGTAGCCTGCAGCCAGCCCGACAAGACCCACCACCGTCAGCAACTGCAACGTCAGCCTTGGGCCACGGCCTTCCTTGAGTACGCCGCCAGCGATCAGGCCGAGTATCATCGTCGCCAGCGTCGGTATAAAGTTCAGCACTTGGTAGCCGCCGTTGCTGAAGATAAATGTCTTCTCCCGAGGGAATAGGTTGAGGAACCATTGGTCGAACGCGGCGGCGGCGTTGGCGTTCTTGCTCCAGTGCGTGGCAAACCCGTCGAGACCGTTTTGGCTCAGCCACTCCGGCATCACCCCGACGGAGCCCCACTCGCAGTCGGGGCCGGGGGCAGGCCACATCGCAAAGATTAGCCAGTAGCCAATGAGGATGACACCGAATGCTACCCATTGGTCACGGGCTGGTCGGAGCGCAAGCAGAAATAAGAAGCCGTAGCCCAGCCCGATCTGGCTGAGCGTGTCGGTGAACCCGTAATCGGGGATGGAGTTCCACAGGGAGCGCAGGACTATCCCGATCCATACCAGCACGAATGCCCGCCAGAACGCGTGTAGTGCCATCGTTGGCTCCGACTGCCCGTGGCGTCGCCGGGCAGCGAGTGAGAACGGCAGGCTCACCCCGACCAGGAACGAGAACGACGGCTGGATCAGATCGTGGAGCGAGCACCCGACCCACTCGACGTGTGACTGATGGTATGCCAAGAACTCCCAGAAGCGGTTCCCCGAGGCAGCCTTTGCAATCAGGCCGAACTTCAGGATCTCGGCCATCATCAGGAACATGACCAGGCCGCGGTAAGCGTCGACCGAGGTGAGTCGGGCCGGGGCGGGTGGGGCTTGTTCGGGTGTACCCATGGCAGCGTGTCCGCAGTGGTAACGGGTGGGGAGTACAATCATATACGGACCGCGGGATAGCGTTGAAGCCCGACTGGCCAGTGGAATCCCAACCTGTCCGTGCTCGTTCGCGTGCGACCACAGGCTCCTGATCTGGGATCTGACCGGCACCCGTCTCACACCGGCCCCCGCCCCAAAAAGCGCGGACGCGGCCTGGATCGATTTGATGTCCTCGGACGCCAAGAAGGGGTTCGCGGCGATCCGGTACCTATCCGCCGACCCCGCACTTCGTCTCGTAACCGCTGGGGTCAAGCCGGTCGCGTCCGCAGACCCTAAAGTCGTCACTGAATTGATCGAGAAGCTGGGCAGTTCCGAGTTCGCGGAGCGTGAGGGAGCGTCGAAGGATTTGGCGGCATTTGCTCCGGCTGCGCTGGACCAGCTCCGCGAGGCAGCCGGAAAGTCGAACTCACCGGAAGTGCGTGACCGTCTTGGCGCAATCCTGTCGGGGGTAGGCGGGCCGAAGTTCTCGACTAAAGCCTGAGTGCGTTGCGGGCGGTTGAGGTGTTGGAGCAGATGGGCACGCCCGAGGCTCGGAAGTTGCTGATCCGGTTGGCGGTAGGCGCTTCGGGCGCGGCGTTGACTCGGGCTGCGGAAGCCGCCCTCGGTCGAATTAAGTGCACCAAGTAGATGCGGCATGCGACAATCCGGGCGTTCTGCCCCACACATTGCCTCAGAGAACCCTCCTTCTACGCCTGGCGACCATCGGAAGGTAGTCGCGCGAGTAAAACGATCCCCGCGGCGATCTCAGCGGCGATCCCCCCAGCGATCTCAACGACCGCCAGCCGCGTCAAAGGCCGCTCATCGAAGCAATTTCGGAACAAAGAGGGATTTATTCGTCGTGCGGGTGTGCCGCAAGCCATGGTTACGGGATCGACGAACTTCGGCTGTTCCCGAACTGGTGTGGGGGTGAAAAGGTGATCGTCGTTGCTCGGTGCCACAGGGTCGGTAATCCACTGACGTGTTCAACATATTGCTGGTTCGCGACGACTCATGCTCCCTGATGGCCCAAAGGATTTCCAGTAATCCCACTTTCTCAAGTTCCTTACGACTGAATGGCGGTGCGGGTATTAGAAGGTAACCCGATCGAAACTAGCGATTGACTTTGTCCGCTGAAAGGAGCGACTCGAACCCCTCTTTTTCAGGTAATAACTCTGCTTTGGCGCGAAGACGAAATAATCATCTCTTTTGTCGTTGCACTGCGTCGAGAGTGCTCTAGGTATCTCATGCTGCTATCAGCTTCTTTGTGTCACGAACCCCCTACCCGCCTTCGACACACACCACGCCCATTGTGGTAGAAGGAATTATCCCCGTGAAAAGCTCCTCAATTCTTGCTGCGCTATTATTCTTGAATCCCGTTAAACGGCCACACCGCAAGAACTCTCTCTCTCTTCTTTCCGCCCTAATTTGGAATCATTGACCGACCGCGTTCTTCCATCAGCTGGATCTATCAGCGGCTATATCTACCAAGATACTATCGGTAATGGACTGTCATCAGGCGATGTCGCGATGGGCGGCATTTATGTTGAGTTGTATCGCTATGAAAACCTCGGATTTTTTGGCTCGGGATACCTGTTGGACGGATTACAGAAGTCGGCTTCCAATGGATCTTATTCGTTCGGGAGTCTGGCGGCCGGTCAGTACGCCGTGACCGAGGCCACACCGTGGGGCGCCGTCCAAACCGCTCCATCAACATTCGATTACGAAGTCAAACTCGCTAGTGGACAACAGGTTACGGGTGAGAACTTCGCAAACTTTGAAGTGCCCAACACATCAACCGTGACGAACATCAGTTTTACTGTGACCAGCCCGAACGGGTCCACAACCACCGTTCGCAACCTTCAAGGACATACTCAGCAGGGCGATACTGTGACTGCAAACTTCACCATCGCTCCGCATTCCGCACCTGTTACGCTTTCACTCATCAGTTACAATGCTACCGGGCCACATAACAACCCTGCTACAGAAGATGAGGACACTGTCCTCGAAGTCGCAACAGGCACGTTCGGATCGGGTCAGAGCAGTCTCTCGGTCCAGCTCCCTAAAAACTTCTACGAGCTCGATTTTGTCGTCGGATCGGCGATCAATGAGTTCGGTCCAACTGGGTCGAACATCAACTATAATGCACAGGGTCGTCTTCTGAGTTCCGACAGCGGCGGGAAGAATGCTCTGCAACTGGGAAACGTGAGCGGCACGGTCGTAGATTCGACGAGTG
>DASZJS010001012.1:0-6856 GCA_035947935.1 Gemmata sp.
TGGTAAAGATGCACAGCATTCCAGCTCGTGACGGTCCCCACACAAAGAGGACGGTCTTTCTGACTGTCCTCACGGTTACACTTTCTGGTGTCTTACTGGCTATTCTAGCAGTTGGCCTCTCTGGTTGTGGATCGCCGCCCGATTATCCCACGCACCTCGCTTTTCCTTCGCGAACGGACCGTTTGGTTTTGAAAATCCCCGAGACTGCTCCCCCTGGTCCGTGTAGTCCCGGGAAACTGGAAGCAGAACTCGCAGAACTCGACGGCCGTGGCGGAAAGACTGCGGAACCGCTTACTGTTTCTGCCGAGGCTCGATCATCTCTCGATCAGTTCCTTCGGGATTCCTTCGGAACACCCGCAGCCCCCACGATCCGCCTCGTCAATGACGACGAGGTGATGGCAGCGGCAGATCGCATGGGCCTGACGAACGATTCACTCACCGAAGCGGGGAAACTCTTCCGCAAGCATTGCCAGGGCTGCCACGGGTTGCCCGGCGATGGTCGCGGCCCAGCCGGGCTGTTCATCAATCCGTATCCACGGGACTTTCGCCGCGGTTCGTTCAAGTTCGTTTCCACTGGCGAGGGGATGAAACCCCGGCGTGCCGACCTTCTGCGAACAATCACGGAGGGGATGAAAGGAACAACCGCGATGCCTTCCTTTGGCCTTCAACCGGAACCGGAACGGGAGTTGTTGGCGCGGTATGCTACTTATCTCGCAATTCGGGGGCAGGTTGAGTTTCAGACTCTCGCCGAACAAGTTTCAGCCAGTGGGGCAGGGGAGGTCGTACCTTCCGCAAGTATGCGATTAAAGGAGGTGCTTGCGGAGTGGGAGAAGGCTGAACATGCACCAGCTTTGCCCACTGCTCCGGACGATGGAGAGCCAAGGAGCAAGACACATGAGGCCGCCGTTCGCCGGGGTTACGAACTGTTCACTGCCAAGACCGGGACTGAATGCCTGAAATGCCACGGTGAGTTTGGTCGCAAACCTCTTCTACGTTATGACATCTGGGGCACAATAGCACGCCCGGCGGACTTCACTGCAACCAACCTCAAGGGCGGGACGCGCCCGGAAGATGTCTTCGCTCGAATTCGGGGGGGGATCGCAGCAGTCGGGATGCCAGCTCATCCCAACTTAACGGAGCGTCAGGTGTGGGATCTCGTCCGATTTGTTAGATCAGTGCCTTATCCACGCGAGCTGCCCGAGGGTATACGCGAAGTGGTTCACCCCAATCCGTAAATTGTGTGGAAGCCCTCCAAAAGAGACCGCCCAATCGAGTTTTGCACCGATGATTGAGCCTCTTGACACCGTCCGACCCGTTCCGCGATGGCTTCATATCGCCGCAATCCTGGCGGTAGCCTCGACATTTGTGTTGTTGGTTCTTGGGCAGATGGTGACGAGTTTCCGCGCTGGTATGGCTGACCCGATCTGGCCGACTGAACCGTGGTATCTGTTCAGCAATTACAAACTCGACCTTGGCTATCTGATCGAACACAGCCACAGGATTGCCGCGTATACTGTCGGCGTCATTGTCATCCTGCTGTGTTTATGCTTGTGTTTGGTGGAGCAGTCGCGGGCGCGGTGGATTGCAGTCTTCGGACTGCTCATTCTGGTTACTGGATACGGTGAATTCCATCGGGGATTGATCGCTCAGCGAGATGTTCCCTCGGCAGACGTACGATTTCCACTGAAATCATTGAATATCATTGCCATCGGTCTCGTGGTGTTGTTCGGGACGGGAATAATTCAGTTGCTTGCCAGGGTTCGCGGTTCGGGATTGAGGTTGATCGGATCGATAGCACTTGTCGCCGTGATGATTCAGGGATTACTGGGTGGGTTCCGGGTGAAGCTCAATGAACTTGTTGGCACCGATCTGGCAGCCGTTCACGGAGTCTTTGCTCAGGTCGTGTTGAGCCTAATGATTCTCCTGGCTGTTCTGACGGAAAAACCTTCACACTCTCTACAATCGGATGCACAGGCACGGTCGCTGGGTTGGTGGGCTATCGCTCTCACCGCAATACTCTTTGTGCAAATCGTTTGGGGCGCGATCATCAGGCACAATCCCACCCCGCTCACTCAACGACTTCACTTTTTGACTGCGTTTCTAGCTCTCGCGGTTGCTGTCCTAATACTCCGAGCAGTTTTCATGCATACGTCAACTCGTATACGGGTCGGCATGATCGGATGGGTTTTGAGCGGTCTTCTGGTAGCTCAACTCTGCCTTGGGGTGGAGGCATGGATGATGAAGTTTGGCACTTACACACTCCCCGAGTTAGTCCTCCCCACACCTGAGAACGCGGCGATACGGACGTTACATGCGCTCATCGGGAGTGGCATCCTGGTCTCTGCGTTGGTATTGGCAGTCCGCCTCATGCGGACAGCGAAGAGTGAAAATCGTACACCAAGCACCAACAATACAGACTGGACCGAGCAAACGGTCGCACAGGGTCGCGCTCTTGAGATCGCCGCGAGATTCGGGGGAAACGCGCCATGATGAAAATGGACCTTGTCGCAGGTGTCGATACCCAGGAAGCCCTTCCTGCTTCCTGCACTTCCGTGGCGATGCCAACCACCCCGAGTCGCCTCACCGACCGATTCGCCGACTACTTGGAACTGACCAAACCGCGGATTGCGGTGATGGCACTGTTCACGGTGGCTGCTGGCTATTTGTTGGGTGCCGGAGCCAGTTCCGATGTTCGCACGCTGTTGCATACGCTGATTGGAGCTGGGCTCGTGGCTGCTGGTGGCAGCGCTCTCAACCACCTGCTCGAACGTGGCATCGATGCCCGCATGCGGCGAACAGCAAATCGGCCGCTTCCATCGGGTCGGTTGTCCCCCGAGCAAGCCGCCGCGTTTGGGGCGGCTCTCAGCGGTGCGGGGTTGGCGTATCTGCTCGCCACTGTTCCCACCGCGGGGTTTCTTGCTGCTGCGGTCACTATCGCCACTTATGTCCTGGTTTACACGCCATTGAAGACACTGACCGAGTGGAACACAATTGTGGGTGCTGTGCCTGGAGCCTTGCCCCCGGTGATCGGTTGGTGTTCGGCACGAGGTTGGGCGGGAGTGGAAGGGGCAGCTGCGCTCTTCGCAATCCTGTTCCTCTGGCAGATTCCTCACTTCCTGGCGATTGCCTGGATGTATCGGCAGGAGTATGCCGGTGCGGGGTTCAGAATGTTGCCTGGAACTGATCCGAGCGGCCGTCGCACTGCTGTCGTGATGATTTTAATATCTGGGCTACTAATACCAGTAGGGTTCGTAGTCCACGCTGCCGGGGTTGGAGGCTGGACAGCCGCAATCGGTTCTGCTCTCGTCGGTTTGTATTTCTTCCGGCGGGCAATTGACTTCGGTCGGGATCGGACGGATCTGCAAGCCAAACGAGTTCTACGGGCCTCGCTCCTGTACCTCCCGGTGGTATTCGGCCTTTTGCTCGTGGATGCCTTTCTCGCGAGGTAAATTCCCACCGCGTTACATACCTGAATGGCTCCAATGTTCCGCTTCACTCCACTTCTTGCAATCTTCCTCTCTGGTTGCGGCGTTTCCGCTCGCCACGGTTCGGATACTGCCCCTACGCAGCCGGACCTGGACTTTCCGGTAGGGCATTTCTCCCTGATGGAACGAAACGGGCGGACAATCACCGAGCAGGATTTGCGCGGGTCAGTCTGGGTAGTTTCGTTTGTGTTCACACGTTGCACGGGACCATGTCCACAGGTGACAGCGACCGTGGCGAAGCTCCAGGCGGAATTGAATGATGTGCCGGGGGTGAAGTTCGTCACCATCACGGTTGATCCCGGGCACGACGACATGGCAAAACTTCGCGACTATGCCAAACACTTCAACGCAGACGCGGACCGTTGGCTGTTCCTCACTGGAGACGAAGCCACAATTCACAAGTTGATGCGCGAACAATTCAAGCAGGCAATCGAGCGGAAAAGTGATGAAGATGTGAAGCCGGGAGACGAGTTCGGGCACAGCACTCGCTTGCTGGTGGTGGACAAGGAAGGCTTGATCCGTGGGAGCTTCGATGGCTTACAGAACGAAGAATATCCAGAGTCAAAAGAGCAGTTTGAAGCGAACCTTTCACGCCTCAAGGATCGCGTTCGGCAACTGGCCCGCTGAACCGACTGCGCGGCTCCGCAGTTATTCCATCTCTCACTGCAACCACACACGCGGTGCCGAAAGGCATCAAGGAGAAAGCGACATGTCAACCTTTGACCCCGAAATGGTAACGACAGCCTTAGAACTTCCTGGGTATCGAATCCGACGGAATCTCGGCCTTGTTCGTGGAATTGTCGTTCGGTCGCGGAGCGTCATTGGTAACTTCGGCGCTGCGATCCAGGCGGTAAGATGACGCAACCAAATGAACGGAGTCGCGACCATGTCCACCGTTCAACCGTTTACACTCACCATTCGGGTTGCCGAGGCCGACATCGACCGGCAAGGGCATGTGAACAACGTCGCGTTTGTTCGTTATGTGCAGGATATTGCCGCTGCACACTGGGAAACAATCGCACCGTTAGAACTGCGCCAGGCTTTCACCTGGGTGGTGCGGCGACATGAGATCGAGTACCTTCGTCCTGGATTGCCGGGAGATGAACTGATAGTGCGGACGTGGGTTGGTGAGCCATCCGGAGCAACCTGGGAACGCTTTACAAAGATTCACCGGATCAACGAGGATAAACCCCTCATTACATCGCGCACAGTCTGGGTTCTTCTTGATGTGGCTACTGGCCGGCCACGCCGGGTTGATCCGAGTTTCGTTGCCGCGTTCGCCTCCGGTATTCAACCGCAAAAGAGTGATTGACTCGTCATTCCATCGAGTGGCTCTCAGTCACTATCTGGCAGTTCGGGTCCAGTGCAACTTGGGGTGCGGCGGCTACTCCTGCCGGTGTTGTTCGATATAGCGGATCGCATCAGCCACGGTCTTCATCCGTTCCGCCTCGTCGTCGGGAATGGTTACGCCGAACTTCTCCTCCAACTCCATGACCAACTCGACGATGTTCAGCGAATCGACTGCAATGTCCTTGTTGAAGGAACTGGAAAGCGTGATCTGCTCTGGAGCAATATGGGCATCTCGACTGAGCCGATCGCGGAACCACCAAAGCAACTGACCACAGTTCGGACAGCACGAATCGCCGCCGGGGTAGGATGGCTCAACCGAGGATATTTTTCCACACACCGGACAGCGGTGTGGAGTGCCTTCCGGTGTCCGTGACGAAACCGCCATGTGGAGATTCGCCCTTCTATGGCCGAACGATTAGCTCACCGGCCCGGCCGGGACTTCAGTAGCGCACACGGACACCGAGTGAGCAACGGGAAACAAGTTACGTGGCCCGGTCCTGTGCAGCGGTGAGTTCGGCGATATACTGCCCCGGGCTATGGGCTGCCTCGATCTCTACCGCCCCGGTGCCGATGTGCAGCCGCCCTTGCAATACCCACTCGCCAGGCAGGTCGAATGCCACCCGATACCACCCCGGTATGTCCTGCTCGGGCCGGAAGGTGTACGGATAGGACAAGTAGATGCAGCCCCGGTGGAAACACTCGTAGATCCTAAATGGCTGAGCACCGGCCTGGGCGTGTGATACCCTGAGTGCCTTGCCCAACCCTGGCCGCTCGTCCACCAACCGCTGAACCCGCTCAGACTCCCGGAGACAGAGCATCAGGCGGTCCCACTCCCTCGCGCCGACCTGAATCAAGTCGCCCAGGACCGCGACATCGCGCCGACGGCAGAACTCGGCCAGTGTCGGGAGGCCGCGTCGGGTCAAGTGCGCGTCGATTTGCTCGGCGGTCACGTCCACCGAAGGTTGGGACAGGTCGCTCAGCAACAGCCGGCACCCGCGGTCGGACGCAGCCACGCCAATCAGCTTCGGGTAACCGCCCTCCATCGGCCGCCTCTTGTTGCCGAACCACTAATTGGTTTGCTCGGATGAGAACCGTTCTCAACGCGTTGTGCAAACCAACACCGATTATGCCATTTTGGTTTGTATCCGACACAAACCAACACTTCTACTCCGGTCCAAACTCCCAGAGCTGACACTGCAACTTGCCATTGAAGAACGGCGACCGGCGGCGAACTCGCAGTCCGACTTTACGGGCCAACCAATCGTTGCTCGTGAACACCAGTAGCCGCCAACCTGGCCAATGAGTTCCAAGAACGTCGCCGAGTTTTGCGTAGAGTCCGGCCCACTCCCGTTCTTCACCGATCCGTTCGCCATATGGTGGATTCACAATCATCACACCGGGCGGGCCGTTCGGTGGTCTGGCTTCACTCACATCCCGTCGATCTATTGTGACGAGATGCCCCACGCCAGCACTGCGGGTATTTGTTCGGGCCAGTTCGATCGCCCCAGGGTGGATATCACTTCCCATGATTGGGGCCGGAAGCTCTTTGCGGACACCGAACCGGGCATCATCCCGGATTGCGTTCCAGAGAGGCCGGTCGAATTCCTGCCAGCCCTGGAATCCGAACCACTTTCGGGTCAACCCCGGCGGCCGATTCAGGGCGATCCAGGCTCCTTCGATGCAGAATGTCCCCGAGCCGCAAAGTGGATCGACCAGCGGCGTTGTTGGCTCCCATCCACTGTGCAACAAGAGTCCTGCCGCGAGTGCCTCATTAATTGGTGCGATTGTCTGGATGGGCCGATAACCCCGCTTGTGGAGCGAACCCCATGAGCTATCCAAGCTCAGGATGGCGTGATTATTGTTGATGTGCAGATTGAACCCAACCATCGGTTGTTCGGGGTCAACGCTCGGTCGTCGCTCGGTGCGTTCGCGGAACTGGTCGCAAACGGCATCCTTAACCCGTCGGGCTGCGTACTGAGAGTGGGTGATTGCCGAGTCGCGGACGTTGCAATCGACGGCCA
>DASZJS010001013.1:0-3491 GCA_035947935.1 Gemmata sp.
GCCCGTTCTTCACGGCATCACCCAGTTTGACCAGCACTGCCGTGACAGTTGCTGATTCGATACCTTCTCCAAGTTGTGGGAGGCGAAACTCGACTTTTTCGTTTGCGGCCGATTGAGGAGCCAGGGGCTTTGATTCCGCTGTCTTTGGTGTTTCTGGTTTCTGACGCTCGACCTTTGCTGGCTGTGTGGCTTTCGGCGATTCTGTTTTCCCAGCCGACGTGTATTTGAGAACCGGAGTACCGACTGGAATCTTGTCCCCGGGCTTGATGAGGATTTGCTCGACCGTTCCTTCGATGTCAGCCTCCACATCCATCGAGGCCTTGTCCGTCTCGACAGACAGCACTGGCTGCCCAGCTTTAATTGCATCACCGGGTTTGACCAGCACCGCAGTAACGGTCGCCGACTCGATGCCCTCACCGAGGGCGGGCAGGCGGAAATCCATCAGCTTTACCTCAATGACAGGATTCAGACTGTCCAGGGGGGCGGGGCTTCGGTGTTGATACCCAGTTCCTTGATTGCCTTCGCAACGACCGCACGATCCAAGTCACCCCGTTGTGCCAGAGCATACAGGGCGGCGGCTGCCACATGCTCGGCATCAACTTCAAAGAATCGGCGGAGAGCTTTTCGGGTTTCGGATCGACCAAATCCATCCGTGCCAAGTGCAAGCAAGCGTCCATCCAGGAACGGAGAAATCTGTTCCGCAAGCGTTCGCATGTAATCGCTTGTGGCAATCACTGGCCCAGGGGTTTGGGCCAGTACCTGCCGCACGTATGGCACCCGGGCGCTCGCCTCGGGGTGAAGTCGATTGTAGCGCTCACACTCCAGAGCATCGCGACGGAGCATCTGGTAGCTGGTGGCACTATAAACCGTGCTGGCGATACGGTATTTTTCTGCGAGGATATGTTGTCCACGGAGAGCTTCGTTGAGAATCACTCCGCTACCGAGGATCTGAACTTCCAGCTTTGCGCCATCCGGTTTGACGGTACGAACCGGGTACATTCCCTTGATGATCCCCTCGCGAACGCGATCGCCCGGGATCGCGGGCATTGGGTAACTTTCATTGTAAACGGTGAGGTAGTAGAAGCACTCCTCGCCGCGAACGTACATGGCATCGATCCCTTCTTCAATGATAACAGCCAGTTCATAAGCGTAGGCAGGGTCGTAGGCCCTGCATGTCGGAATTGTGAGAGCTGCGAGATGGCTATGCCCGTCCTCGTGTTGAAGTCCCTCGCCGTTGAGCGTCGTCCGGCCAGCGGTAGCCCCCATCAGGAACCCACGACACCTCGCATCGGCAGCGGCCCAGGCCAGATCGCCAATCCGCTGGAACCCGAACATCGAATAGTAGATGTAAAACGGGATCGTGTTGACGCCATGCGTGCTATATGCGGTTCCCGCCGCGATGAAGCTGGACATGCTCCCGGCTTCGTTGATGCCCTCCTGAAGGATTTGGCCGGTGGCACTCTCCTTGTACTCGCTCGGCATCCCTTTATCGACCGGCGTATACAGTTGGCCTACCGAGGAGTAGATGCCGAATGCCCGATACATCGGCGGCATGCCGAACGTCTGCCCTTCATCGGGGACAATTGGGACGATCAACTTACCGACCTGCGGATCCTTCATCAGTTGGGTCATCAAGTTCACCCAGGCCAGTGTGGTGGACTGGCCCTCGACCTTGACCGCTGGCTCATACAGTTTCTCAAACGATTTGCGCTCCGCGGATGGGGCGGGAACGAACTTATTGTTGCGGAAAGGCTGCGCGCCTCCGAGGGCTGTTCGCCGGGCGCGCAGATAACGCATCTCGGGGCTATCGGTCGGGGGACGGTAAAAGGGCACTTCTCCAAGCTGGTTATCGGTGAACGGCAACTCGAATCGATCCCTAAACTGCCGCAATGCGGCAATCATTTGCCGCTTGGAAATCTCATCGGGAGCCATGTTCGGTTCCCGTTCGATCTCAACAGCGAGTTTCTTCAACTGGTGAGTGGTGTTCTTCCCTTCTCCGCCGGCACCGGGCACACCATAACCCTTGACTGTCTTCACCAGGATGACCGTTGGCTGGCCCTTATGGTCGACAGCAGTCTTGTATGCCGCATATACCTTGAGAGGGTCGTGACCGCCGCGTTTGAGAGCAGCCAGCCGCGTGTTGGAGAGGTGTTCGACCAGAGCCTTCAATTCCGGTGAGTTGTAGAAGTGTTCGCGGATGAAAGCGCCTCGCCGTTCGGTTTCTTCCAGTTCTGGGAGTTGAACCTTGTTGTTGATCTCGTCCTTGGTGCGCATATCCCGGCCGATGAACTGTTGATACTCCCCATCCACCACTTCCATCATTCGGCGAGCCAGCGCGCCGGTATGGTCGTTCTTGAGAAGAGGATCCCAATCCGTACCCCAGATCACTTTGATCACATTCCAGCCAGCTCCACGGAAGACACCTTCAAGCTCCTGAATGATCTTCCCGTTTCCGCGTACTGGCCCATCGAGACGCTGGAGATTGCAATTGATGACCCAGGTGAGATTGTCGAGTTTTTCACGTCCCGCAAGGCTGATGGCTCCAAGCGATTCGGGTTCATCGCACTCGCCATCTCCAAGGAAAGCCCACACGCGAGCGTTGTCGGTTTTCGCCAACGACCGATCGTTCAGATATCGGTTGAAGCGGGCATGGTAAATCGACATGATCGGCCCAAGACCCATACTCACCGTCGGATATTGCCAGAAATCCGGCATCAGCCATGGATGTGGGTAGCTACTAACCCCCCCACCTTCTTGAAGTTCCTGCCGAAAGTTCTTGAGTTTCTCCTCGGAAAGACGGCCTTCCATGTAAGCGCGGGCATACATTCCCGGGCTGGCGTGACCCTGGTAAAAGACGACATCCCCAGGATGCGCTTCCGTTCGGCCATGAAAGAAGTGGTTAAAACCGATCTCGTAAAGTGTCGCTGCGCTGGCAAAGGTCGAGATGTGTCCGCCAACGTTCGTGCTTTTATTGGCTTTGAGAACCATCGCCATCGCATTCCAACGGACGACGCTTTTTATCTTGCGTTCGAGAATCCGATCGCCGGGGAACGCCGGTTGCTCTTCGACTGGAATCGTGTTGACGTAGGGCGTGGTGATGCCTGAGGGGATACGGGATGAACCGAGCCTGGCAACCTTACCAATCAACGCTTCCAGAAGGAATTGAGCCCGATCCGGCCCACCGTATTTCACGACTGCCTCGATTGCATCGAGCCATTCGGAGGTCTCTTGCGGGTCGTTGTCCTCGGGCAAACGGGCATTCCGGCTGGCCAACACATCTGGGCTGACGAGCATCGTCGTCTCCGGGAGCAGGTCTGCGGGTGAGGAACGGGCGGGTTACTTGCGTGGTTCAAGTCCTATCGCCTAGTTAGGATAGGCAGGAGGTTCTAGCTCGTCTATATGCTGGGAACACCCACTTCACGGAGCGATCCATGACTGCACGACTGTCCCGCCGATTCCTCACCCCTCCCCTGTTCGCTCTATTCCTCACA
>DASZJS010001014.1:0-7350 GCA_035947935.1 Gemmata sp.
CACTCGTACCGATGAGACACTGTAAGCAAATCCCCGACCGGCATGGATGATGTACTCGCCCGCACGAAGCCCAAAGCGGGCAGTGCCATCCGCGGTGTAGATCACACCAGTACGAACGGCGAGTCGGTCGGTCGAAATCGCTCCGATTGTCGCTAACATTCCGTGACTATCCTGAATGGTCAGTCGACAGGGAACCGGAACTCGCTCACCTCCAGGGAGTTCCTCCCGCACCACTACTTCCACTTTTGCCTCCGCGAACACCTCACTCAGTGGACGATCGTATAGAACCAATTCGCCAACGCGAATGTCGTCTGGAGTGGAGCCTACTTGCTCAATCGCCAGGGTATTCTCGCCTTCCATGAGACGACCAGCCGGAATCGGGAGGGCAAGCTCCTGGTCGTTCTCATCGGGGATCAGCCGACCGAGTTCCTTGCCGTTGAGCAATACCTTCCAGGTTTGTTTCACATCCTGTTGACGAAGTCGTAGGGTCTGTTCGCCGACGTTCTTGGTTGCCTGAAACTTCGTTGAGAAGCTCGCTCCTTCTGCCGTAACTGGGAAGTCGGCCCACTCTCGTTCGGCCTCGGCGCGCAGGTGGTGAAGACGTGAATCAATAACAATCGGCCCGGCCATTACAGGTGCAGACGCAAGAAGGAATACGGCGACCACGAGCACGTAGAAGGGCCGAGGATGTGTGAGCATTGCAGTTTGGGATCCATTCGCGGGGAGATAGCTGGCGATCCAAATTAGCCCATGGTTAACTTGGCTTGTCCCACAAGTGAATGATATCCCGATTGTTCCAAAAGAAAGCCAACCAATTCGCACTTGATCCTCCTGGGGATGGGCTGCCCTTTCGCCAGCGTTCGGAGGATCTCTTCGTAGGACTGCAAGTCAAAGGAGTCGGAATGTCGCCCCTCGAGTTTCGTTAAGTCGCGATCAAAGAATTGTGGGCAGAACAGAAGCAGAGAGGTGATTCGCCGTTGACCTTGAGAATCGGTTTGTGAATGTCGCCCGCAGACCATTGACTTTCGACTGTGGTTCCGGAAACTCTCCTTTGCAACAACCCTTCTCACTGGGACGGAACTCTGCACACGTCGCCGACCGAATGGATCGCCCTCGGTTAGACGGACTATTCAAACGCCGGAGGCGTTCCGTGTCTTCCCTTCTGTCGTCGGTCTGGCGGTGGTTCTGTTTGGGCTTGCCCCAGTCGGATGCACCCAACCGACTGCTGAACCCCTCACAAACTGAAATGTCACCGCACCGAAGAAAGCGGTGAAGGAGGGTTCGCCCGCCTTCATCCAAGCTAGCAAGCGCGTTGCAGTGTTGGCTGAGCAGAGGCCGTAATGCTTTTCTATTTTACACCGAGGAGTAACCTCATGTTCCGTTTATCGAATCTCCACGTACTGATTGCTCTGGCGGTCGGGGCGGGAGGCGGATGGGCCGTTGCTAGCGGCCAACTTGACTCGCTCTTGAAGGCCGAGCCGAAGCCGTGCCCTGCGACCGAATCGGCCACGTGCCAGTTGGACAAGGGGAAGGATTGTTGCAGCGGCAGCGACAAGGCCGCGGCACTCGCAGCGGTCAGCTCTCACAACGAGAAGGTATCCGCCAACCTTCAGAAGGACGGCAAGAAACCGAACATCCTCGTCATTTGGGGCGATGACATCGGCATCAGCAACATCAGCGCCTATAGCGATGGCCTGATGGGTTACACGACGCCCAACATCGATCGGATCGCCAAGGAAGGGATCCGGTTCCTCCATTACTACGGCGAGCAAAGCTGCACAGCAGGACGTGCAGCCTTCCTCACCGGCCAGCACGGACTCCGCACGGGTCTCACCAAGGTCGGCTTTCCAGGTGCCCCGATGGGCATGAGTCAGCTCGATCCCTCCATCGGCGGCCTGCTCAAGAACCTCGGCTACGCCACCGGGCAGTTCGGCAAGAACCACGTCGGCGACCGCAACGAGAATCTCCCCACGGTCAACGGCTTCGACGAGTTCTTCGGCAACCTCTACCACCTCAACGCTGAGGAAGAGCCCGAACTGCCCGATTACCCCAAGGACCCGGCTTACCGCGCAAAGTTCGGTCCCCGCGGCGTACTCAAGTGCAAGGCCACCGACAAGGACGACCCCACCGTCGATCCGCGCTTCGGCAAGATCGGTAAGCAGACAATCGAAGACACCGGCGCACTCACCAAGAAACGCATGGAGACCATCGACGACGAAACGTCATCAGCGGCCATCGACTACATGAAGCGACATCACGCCACCGGCACGCTCTTCTTCTGCTGGATGAACACCACTCGCATGCACCTGCGCACACACGTCCGCGCTGAACACCGCGGCAAGTACAAGCATGGCGACAGTGAGTACATCGACGGAATGATCGAGCACGACGAGACCGTCGGTACACTCCTCAAGGCGCTGGACGACATGGGCATCGCCAACAACACGATAGTCGTCTACTCCAGCGACAACGGCCCACACATGAACACCTGGCCGGATGGCGCAATGACTGAGTTCCGCTCCGAGAAGAACACCAACTGGGAGGGCGCGTTCCGCGTGCCCTGTCTGGTCCGCTGGCCGGGCGTAATCAAGCCGGGTACGGTCACGAACGAACTCATGAGCCACAACGATTGGATTCCCACTCTCTGTGCCATTGCGGGCGAGCCGGATATTGTTGCCAAGCTGAAGAAGGGCTACACGGCCAACGGCATCAACTACAAGGTACACCTTGATGGGTTCAACCAGTCGGCGTTTCTGCGGGCAGTGGGTGGCACAGTGGGGAACGAACCGGGCGTGAAGAGCGCGCGGGACAGATTCTTTTACTCTGATGACGATGGCTTGCTGGTAGCCATGCGGCTGGGCGACTACAAGTACAGCTTTGCGGAGCAGCGATGGCCGGGAACGCTGCAGGTGTGGGCAGAGCCGTTTACAAAGCTGCGTCTGCAGAAAATCTACAACCTGTTCCAGGATCCGTACGAGCGGGCGGATATCACCTCGAACACCTATTGGGACTGGGTTATGAACCACGTTCAACTCGCCTACGGCGTCATGGAAGAAGTCAGCAAGTTCGCAGCGACGTTTAAGGAGTTCCCGCCCCGTTCGATCCCGCCGAGCTTCAATCCGGGAACGATTCTGGAAGAGACTATTAACGGCATCCGAGAGGCGAAGAAGCGGGCGATGGAAGAGGCGAAGCCTAAGAAGGAATAAGAAGACCGAGCAAGAGGAAAAGATGAAGCGGGCCTGGTGGCAACTGACCGCGCCCTTACGTCAACTATCTCGTCGGCCGGGACGTATCCAACGCCCCACCGCTTTTTCCAATGTCCGATCCACATCTTTTCGAGGAAACGCACATGAAGAGGAATGGATTGATTCTCGTCGCGGTGTTCGCCGCGGGCGGGCTCGTCAGTTGGTTGATGAACTCCGATCGCGACAACCCCGTCGTAGCGCAAGAGAAACCTGGCGACCCATTGGCAATTCCAGCACAGCCGCCTGCGAAGGCAGACAGTGCCGAGGACGGCATCAAGAAAATCACCGCCGAATACGTCAAGGCGTTCAACGCTGCCGATGCCAAGGCCGCTGCAGCGCTGTGGACGGCTCAAGGCGAGTATGTCGGAGCAGACGATGAAGTGATTCGCGGCCGGGCCGACCTGGAGAAGAGTTTCACCGAATTGTTCAAGGCCAACCCAAAGGCCACGATTGAGGCGAAGGTCGAATCCGTGCGTGTCATCGGCCGGGGTACAGCCATGGTCGAGGGTGCAGTCACCACAAAGCATCCTGGCGATGACCCCGCAGTCGAGTCACGATACACAGCGTTGCACGTCAACGAGGATGGCGTGTGGCGGGCGGCCTCGGTGCGAGAGTGGGTACCAGACCCGGCAACCGCTGTTACCCCGGCAAACCTGGAATGGCTCGTTGGCGAGTGGACTGCGAAGGGCAACGGTGGTGAGATGAAGATCACTTACGCCTGGGATGAGGCCAAGACTTTCATCAATGGGAAATACGCGATTACGAAGGATGGCAAGCAAGCCTCGCAAGGCACGCACATCATCGGCCGGAATCCGGATGGTGGGCTCCGGTCGTGGTTATTCGACAGTTCCGGCACATTCGGCGATGCGCTCTGGGTGCGCGATGACAAGCGATGGATCAGCGAGACCGTCGGCGTGCTGCCCGATGGGACCGAGATTGCCTCAGTGAATATTATCATCCCGCTCAGTCCAGACTCGTTCACCTGGCAGACGACCGACCGTACGGCCAATGGCGTGCCGCTTCCGGCCCTCCCACCGGTCAAAGTCACCCGCGTTAAAAAGTGAACCAACACCACACACCAATTGGAGAACACCCATGAGATTCGCATTCTGCACGATAGTCGCGGGGCTAGTGGTCGCGGTTTCGACCTCGTCTGCGATGGCATTCGGGCGCGGGGGCGCGGCTCGCGGCGGAAGTGTTGGAGCCTACGGTGGGGCGCGCGCTGGGGAAGTCCGCGGTGGCAGCTACACCGGTCCCGGTGGAAGTACCATCCAGCACGTTGGCGGCGGCGGAGTCGCGGTAGGTCCATTCGGCGGCGTTCACGCAGGCGGTGGGAGCGCAACTCGGGTTACCGGGCCGGGTGGGAACAGTTACACGACCGGGCGCGCGGGCGGTGTTGCGGTCGGACCGGCCGGTGGAGTTGCTGCAGGCCGAGGCGCGGGTGCCGCCATCAATGGCCCTAACGGGAGCGCTGCGGCCGGATACCGGGGTGGCGTTGCAGTCGGACCGGCTGGTGGCGTGGTAGCAGGCGGCTCACGCGGTGGTGTTGCAGTCGGGCCGGCTGGTGGCGTGGTAGCAGGTGGGTCACGCGGTGGAATCGCCGCAACTCCGTGGGGCGGTGTGACGGCTGGCGGATACCGGGGGGGAGTGGCGATCGGGCCTGGTGGCGGCGTCGTGGCTGGGGGAGCCCATGTTGTCGGACATACCACTGGCTACCTGAGTCCGGCCTACGTTCGCGGTGCGGCGTTCGGCATCCGGACGGGTTACTACCCGTACTTCAACCGCACCTGGTACGGCGCTCATGTCGGTGCCTGGATCGCACCTCGCTGGGTCGTCGGATACAACCTGTGGGTTGCACCGGTGTGGAACACGGTCTCTGCATTCTGCGGCATCACCGCCCCTCCAGTCACCTACGACTATGGCAGCACGGTCGTCATTCAGGACGACAATGTCTACGTCAATGGCGACCCTGCCGGGACCGCGAGCGATTATGCCGCTCAGGCCGCGAGCATCGCCGATACAGGTCGCGCCGTTCAGCCAGCCGAAACCGACGACTGGCAGCCACTCGGCGTGTTCGGGATGATCCAGGGCGACGAGAAGGTGGCACAACGCATCTTCCAGCTCGCGGTGGACAAGGACGGCGTGATTCGAGGGAACTACTACGATGCAGTCGCGGATGCCACCACACCCGTATACGGCTCGGTGGACAAGAAGACGCAGCGAGTCGCGTGGTCGATCGGTGAGAAGAAGGACATCGTGTTCGAGACCGGCCTTCCAAATTTGACCAAGGATGAAAGCACGATCCTGATCCACTACGGCAAGGATCGCACCGAGCAGATGATACTTGTGCGTCTGCCGGAGCCGAAGGACGGGAAGTGACGATTACTGCGGGCCGGGATACCCGGCCCGTTCTTCCATCCACATTGAGTAACTTTCACCATGCGTAGACTCGATCGAACGAGCGGACTGAACGGCAAATAGGTCTGGATGGAGTGGTTCAAAAGAACCACTCCGATGGTCACAAGGTTCTTCTTGGCAAGACAGGGGAAGGTGATGAGCAGCCTGGAGGAAGTGAAAGCGAGTCATCTTTCGGAAGCGACGGAACTCGCTCTGGCACGCACGCGACTGGCATATGAGCGAACACTGCTTGCCTGGATTCGCACTGCGACGGGGTTAATTACCTTCGGCTTCAGTCTTTACAAGTTCTTTCAGTACCAGCGCCAGGAAGGGATCGAGCCGCCTCATCGCCTCCTGGGTCCGCGTGAGTTCGCCATACTGATGATCGGTACGGGGTTGATCGCCCTCCTCCTGGCTACGATCGAACACACGGTCAACATCCGCATGCTCCGCAAACAGTACGGTCATGTGCAACGATCGCTTGCGGGATTGATGGCCGCGTTGATTTCGCTTCTAGGCCTCATCGGCTTGCTGGCCGCGATTTTTCATCAGTGAGCAAGTCCGTTGGCCGACTTTGTCTCATCAACAACAAGGAGTTCCTGGGCGGATGATGAAATCGTGTGCGGGAGTGTCATTATGATGCTCGCGTGCAGACTCACCTACCGCTTCCTCACTCGCCATGAACACTGGCACACTTGTTTCGCCATCGGCCCACGTCCCACGCGGGCTCAGTTTCCGCACCAAGCTTGTACTCGGCGTGTGCGGACTCGTACTCTTCACGGGTGCCGTTGTGCTGTGGCTGGCGCATCGTAGTGCGCGAGCCAGTACTGAGGCACTCACCGGCTCAGTCTTCCGCGAAGTGAGTGGTCGCGCTGTGACGCATGCTCGCGCATTCGTTCTGCGTGCCGCGCCGGTCGTCGAATCGCTGGCGCAACTTGCCGACAAAGGACTGGCGGTTGATGACCCCGACCACCTCGCCCCGCAACTCCTCGCGGTGCTGAAAGCCAACCCTGGACTGAGTTGGGTGAGTTACAGCGACGAGCGAGGCACGTTCACTGGGGCGAACCGCGTGACGGAAGGCGAGTTGCGTCTCAACCGCAGCCACATTGTCGACGGAAAGACTCAATTGGTGGAACACGATGTGATGCCAGATGGCAGCTTGAAGCTGTTCCGGTCGGACCCCGACAGCGGGTACGACCCACGAAACCGCCCGTTCTACGTCAAGCCCAAGCAGGTGGGGCGGCTCGTTTGGTTGCCACCCTACGTCTTCTATTGGCAGTGGGTGCCCGGCATCACTTGCGCGGTGCCGGTGAAAGACGCGGGCGGCAAGCTCCGTGGGGTACTCACAGCCGATTTCGATCTGAACGCGCTCTCCGATTTCGTCTCCAGCCTGTCCTTGAGCGAGCACTCGCGCGTGTTCCTGTTCACGTCAGACGAGGTTCTGCTCGCGCACCCAGACTTTCGCGGTGTTTCGGGAACGCGCGAAACCGCCAAACTACTCACGCTCGCGGACGCGGGCGATCCGCTCATCGATGCCTATCGCGCAAATCTGAAGCCAGAACACTTCCGAGCTGACAGTGAACAGCAGTTCGATCGCTTCCAATTCCAGCACGACGACAGTGACTATTTCGGCTCTGCGACTTCGTTTCGCGTAGGTGAGGATCTTGTTTGGGTTGTGGGCGTGGTTGCCCCCAAATCTGATTTCGTC
>DASZJS010001015.1:0-2749 GCA_035947935.1 Gemmata sp.
CAAAATCACGATCGCGAAAAAAGGTGTTCACTCCAAGCCCATCCCCGGTTACTGCGACCAATCGACGCCCGACTGCGGGATTGCCCTGAACGAGCGCACGGAGAACCCGTCTGGTTGGTGCCGTAACCGAGGGAACCACCAGGACGGTACGTGTTCCGGGTGGCGGAAGGTTGTTGAGGACATGCTCGGCCACTTCGGCCTCGACGGGATTCGGGCGATTCATTCGACCGGTGCTGAAAGGCACAGGGTTGACTTCCATATCCAACCGCGGGAACCCAGCCGCAGACCCCGTTCTCCTCAAAAATGCCTCGCGGAACTTGAAGCTGAGATCGGTCGAATACGGGTCGTCCTTCCACTCAACGGCGAACGCCGGAAATGAGGGCCACTCAGCCCACGTCTCAGTAGCAAGCGCGGTCAAGCCAACCAAAGGACCAGCAGTAGCAGTTGGAATTGCCCGCAGACCGGGCCACCCAATCGACCCTGGCCGTAGAGTCGGATCGGATAGCACGAAATCCGTTACCGCATCAGCCATCTGACGGTTCGTGAAACAGAATCGAAAGGACTGATCGTAGACCGAGATGAGGCTCGGCCCCTGATCGCCGCTGGCGTTATTGTCTTCGGGATCGACCTTGTCGGCGGTTGCTGTACCCAGGAACAGAAGGGGGCGGGAACTTGGCCACGCAGTATCCCGCATGGCATCCGCCAGTTCTTTAGCCCGGTCGCTCGACCAACCGCCCAGAATTGCCAGTGGAGGGGGATCGCGCCGCGCCAAAGCACTCACCCACGCCTCTTGAGTGGCCTCATCGGTAACCTTGTACCAGCGGATACGTAGGCTGCCTTCGTATCCTTTTCGTCGGATGACGATCTCGGGGATAGCGGTTGTTCGGTGAGGGAACGCTGCGGCGTCGTCCACATCCAATTCGGATGGCATACCATCTTCCGCCATCTCGGCTCGTTTGACTCCCCAAACGAAATTGTCCCAGCTTTCGAAAGAAGTTGGGTTGTGCAACCAGGCAATCTCTCGGTCGCCAGCGGGAACAGGACGCGGATCGACGCCCGTCCGAGTTCCTCGGAACCACGGGAGCCGCGTCGCAGTGAAGATGACTGCGATTGCCAGTGAAAAAAGAACTACCCACGACAATCGACGCATTGGCCGTCCTCTCATGCCTTTGATGTCATCGGTCATGAACCGTTGGGGTCAAAGCCGGGATTGCAGCATTCCATGCTGTTTCGCATCGCTCGAACGTGCGCCAAAGTGATTGACATAACTTCAATTTTAATCATATCTTGTCACGAGTTCTAATGATTTAGCTTCGTTTGGCAGAATCGACCGGTTTTCGGCCAAGAATCACCACAATAAATCTACATAAGTCATTTATCAACAAATACTTATGAATTTGTACTTATGTCGAAATTGTGCTCAAAAACTTCGCTGTTTACATTTACTCATCTGCCCACGCGCGCACGCGCGGCCGACCAGCACCCGAATACACTCGTTCCAATGTCTGTTCGCCTGCTCACGCATGGGCGCAGCTCCACTTTCATTCACGCGAAAAAGTCAGGAGCGCCTGCTCATTGTTGACCCAGTTGCCACTTGGGGCAACTGGGCTTTTCACGGATGCTACCACCCCGATGAACGGTGTGTTTTTAGAAACACTCTTGCGACTGGCGGTTGTAGTCGCACAATGGCGCGATAGCCTGCCTTTGCTCACCTACCACCGAGGCCCAATCTATGACCCGCCTGCGCATCGTTCTCTTCGCTCTGTTACTTCCGGCCTTCCTGCCCGCCGTTTCCGCCCAGCCAGGCCAACCGGTGAAGGCACATACTGCTCTCATCCACACAATCGCCGTCTCTCCCGATGGGAAGACCGTTGCCACCGGCGGGTTCGACAACCTGATCAAGTTATGGGATATCGCACCGGATGGGACACTCAAGGAGAAAAAGGTTCTTACGGGGCATACCGGTCCGGTGTATGCTGTGGCATTTCATCCCACAGATCCCGTTCTCGTTTCCGTGAGCCAGGACAAAACTGGGCGAATATGGTCACTCGCGGATGGGAAGATGACTTTTGAACTCAAAGGGCACACCGACATTGTGGACACCGTCGCGTTCTCACCGGACGGCAAGACAATAGCGACGGGTTCGGCGGACAAGTCTGTGAAACTCTGGAAATCCGCGGATGGCAAGGAACTCAAGGCACTGGGCACCCATGGAGCATCAGTCTACTCAGTCGCTTTCGCCCCAGATGGCAAAACCCTGGCATCGGCATCGGCCGACAATTTCGTGAAAATCTGGGATGTTCCAGGGCAAAAGGAATTGAAGCAGTTGAAAGGTCACGAACAGCCCGTCACCGCTGTGACGTTTGCCGGCGACTCAAACGTGGTTGTCTCGGCATCAATGGATCGGACGATCCGGGTCTGGAGTGTGTCAGACGCCAAGGAGACCAAGAAGTTTGGTCCGACCAGCGACGATCCCTACGCCCTGGCATGGTGGCAGCCAACCAAAACGCTCGCGGTGTGTGGGTATTCGGGGCAAGTGACCACCTGGGCGCTCGATGATCCCAAACCGAAATTTACCAAGGCAATCAAATCGCCGGGCTATTGCATTGCATTCACCGGAGATGGAAAGGCGGTACTCACGGGCCACGACAACGGAACGGTTGCGTTCACACTACTTGGGGGGAAGTAAAGAACTCAACGATCCGGGATACTGCCAAGAAGCGGATTGTTTGGTGTGGCTTGTGGTGGG
>DASZJS010001016.1:0-2806 GCA_035947935.1 Gemmata sp.
AGTGAGCGGAGAGAAGCAGGTCGGATGACTTTGGTTCGCGGCGTTCATCGCGCGGAGTTTCTGACTCATCTCTACTCTCTCCATCGGGTGGAGTATTCCCCGATTCTTCCTCGACCGAGAGGATCAGATTTCCCGCCGCCAGATTCAAGGCTTGCTCAACGGCTTCGGCAGCCCGTGTGCGAAATGTGCCCTCTTGAACGCCGCGTTCTGCATTTCGTGGTCCGCGTTGTTGCAGCCGGTCGATGACGATATCGATGGTGTGCTTGATGCGTTTGTCGAGCTTCAGGTCATCGGTAAGTTTCACCACCTGACCATCGACGCGAGCCCGGACGTAGCCGCGCTTCACCATGTCGGCGAAGAAGTCTTTGAATTCGCCTTTTTGCGCCCGAACCACGGGTGCGAGAACGAGGAATCGCACACCTTCAGGGAGAGCGAGAATCCTGGCGATGATTTGTTCGCGGGTCTGGGCGGTGATCGGGCGATCGCACTTAGGACAGTGTCCTTCACCTAGTCGGGCGTACAGAACCCGCAGGAAGTCCGAAACCTCGGTGATCGTCCCAACAGTTGAGCGCGGATTTCGGCCTGCTGTCTTTTGTTGGATGCTGACTGCGGGGGAAAGCCCGCCGATGAAATCCACATCCGGCTTGGGAAGTTGACCCAGAAACTGTCGGGCATAGCTGGAGAGTGATTCGACATATCGACGCTGGCCTTCAGCATAAATCGTGTCGAAAGCGAGAGAACTTTTCCCCGAGCCGCTAACGCCCGTGAAAACGATAAGTTTGTTTCGCGGAAGTTCGAGATCAACGCCTTGGAGATTGTGTTCGCGTGCCCCGCGGACGGTGATGGTCTGCGTGTCCATGACCCTGAACGTTCCTTCTGATTGGGGCAGGTAAGGGTACGTATGATTAGTATAGGTAAGAGGGGGATTTGGGGATAGACGGAGTTGAGGTTAGGGTTGCTGCGTGGTCAACAATCCGTCGAAAAGCACCTGCTTACTTTGTGTGGCGTTCTGCCCACGCGTGGTGTTGAGTTGATGTGTTCAGCATTGTCAACGGTGTCAGTAATCAGACAAGATTGCGATTATGTGCTTTGGCATTACTTCAAGACGTTTTCCTTTCCAATCACAGATTCAAACATCAGCCGATGTCACAATTGGTCATGTGTCATTGCCCCTTGCAACAGGCCCAATGGACAAGAACAATCACTTCAATCATAAACAAACTCGTGATTTGTAGTGACTGAACCATCGACCTTGATGTCAGCGGCAACCCGACCACTGTGGTTTCTTCACCATCAGAGATGGAGACTCTCCAGGTGAGCCAAGGGATTCCGCAAGCGATCAGAAAACCATTCGTCGAAGCTGTTCGAGATGCAACAGGACCGCAACATCACCCTTCAGTTGCATCTCTTCAGGCCGTTCAATAACCTCACGCCGATCCGGTGTCCGTAACTATAATCGAATCCACCCGGCGGCCGGACTTCATTCGGCCGACCGTGAGCTATTTTTCGCACGTAAGGACAACGCTCATGGCCGATGCAATCACGCCCCGCAAGACGAACTACCCCGAGTGGTATCTGGATGTCGTTCAAAAAGCTGCCCTTGCCGATAACTCGGCTGTCCGTGGATGCATGGTCATCAAACCCAATGGCTATGCCATCTGGGAAAAGATGCAGCGGGGACTCGATCGGTTGTTCAAGGAGTCAGGTCACGTCAACGCTTACTTTCCCTTGTTCATCCCCATGAGTTATCTGGCCAAGGAAGAAGACATGGCGGAGGGATTTGCCAAGGAGTGCGCTGTGGTCACGCACTACCGGCTCAAGGCCGAAAAAGGCAAGAAACTCGCTGTCGATCCTGACGCCAAGCTCGACGAACCGCTTATCATCCGACCCACATCCGAAACGATCATCTGGAACACATACAAGAAATGGGTGCAGAGCTACCGAGATCTGCCGTTGCTCATCAACCAGTGGTGCAACGTGGTTCGGTGGGAGATGCGCACCCGCCTGTTCCTTCGCACTGCCGAGTTCCTCTGGCAGGAAGGTCACACCGCCCATGCCTCCGCAAAAGAGGCTGAGGAAGAAACGCACACGATGGTTCGCATCTATCAGAAGTTTGCCGAGGAATTCATGGCGATGCCAGTGTTAGTTGGTGCGAAGACCGAAGGGCAGAAGTTCCCTGGCGCGATCTATACCCTCTGCATTGAGGCCATGATGCAGGATGGAAAGGCACTCCAGGCCGGAACCTCGCACTTCCTCGGGCAGAACTTTGCGAAGGCGTTCGATGTCACATTCAAAAACGAACAGAACAAGGAAGAATTTGCCTGGGCAACGAGCTGGGGCGTCAGCACCCGATTGATCGGTGGGCTCATCATGACCCATTCGGACGACAACGGGCTTGTCTTGCCTCCGCGGCTGGCTCCGCTGCACGTCGTCATCTGCCCCCTGGGAAGAAATGATGCCGAGCGAAAACCGAGTATCGAGGCAGCCGAGAAGCTGGCCAAGGAACTCCGCGACCTGCCCCGGGATGACTTCTTCGGCTACGAGCCGATCGCGGTGAAGATCGACAACATGTTCGATAAGCAACCCGGCTTCCGCTACTCGGAATACGAAATCCGCGGCGTTCCAGTCCGCGTCGAGATCGGCCCTAAGGACATTGAAAAGGCCGCGTGTGCGGTTGCTCGCCGGGACGTTCCGGGCAAGGAAGGCAAGACGTTCGGGATTGCCCTAACCGGAGCAGCGGCCCATATCGAGAAACTGCTACGGGAAATCCAGGAATCGCTCTACAAACGGGCCAAAGCATTCCGGG
>DASZJS010001017.1:0-7334 GCA_035947935.1 Gemmata sp.
CCCTTTGGAGGTGAGGCAGAAGTGTCATCAATGGATTGTCATTCTGGATGACCGAGTAGTGACCAGCAGAACAGGCTAGGCTCTCCGGTTTGAGGAGTTGATTACGCATCAACGCCCGGACCTCTTCCGTGAATTTATGTCCTCCTAAGAGCCAAGCTAACTCCATGAAGGATGGTTGATAGTTCGTGATTGGTCCCCATTCCCACTCCCGAAATCCACGGTATTCCTGCCATTCAGGCGGGAAGTTCTCGAGCAGTCTAAGAACCTCATTGGCTGTGTTCTTTTCGGCCGGTGGAGCCGCCTTGAGCCGGGCGGCTTCAATATCATCCAGTCGCCAGCCGGGATCCGTGGCATTGAGTTCAGTTGTCATCTCATCGAGATGTTGCTGCCCGATCCGGCTTACCTGCCACCGTGCGACATACGCAAGAATGCCCAATATCCCAAGGAAGAGTAACGCACGCGACAAGAATCGTTTCCAGCCACCTCGTCTTCGTGAGAGAGAGAGTCCCTCGGGGTCGTCGTGGTCCATCATGGTTTCTCCGAAGCTGTTTCGTCGAAGTGTGCGGTTTGGTGACGAGAGGCGGGATTCCACAATCGGAATCCCATCTCGATTTCATCGGGTAAACCAGGATGAACAACTCGTGGGTTGCCTGGCAGGCTTTTCCCCACGGAGGAGACGGCGACCCCATCCACCAGTTTCTGATAGCGCAATGGTTGCCCATTGAACGGGTCGAGTGGAATTGCTGGGAGCAATTCCGGTGTCAAATCGGACAGTGAATCTGGCCAGCTGCCTGATTTCAATCGGAACCGTTCGCAAGCAATACCAGTTGCCGCACACCTGGATTCAACCGTTCCACGCCAGTGAGCAACTGCTACTTTCTCTACAGCAGGCAAAAAAAGATTAGCCATTATCAGTTCTTGATCTGGAGATTGTGGAATCTTGTCCATCATGGCAGGTTGCTCATGAATCGGTAGTCGTGCGATCTCGACAGCGGCAGTGTAATACCTATGGAGGAAAGCCCGGTCTCGGGCTAAATGTCCGCGATAAAGCCACCAGGCAAAGGCATCGAAAGAGAGATCGGAGGATTTGGTACCCACATTAATGTCGGCTGGTTTTATTGTGCCATTCATAAGATTCTCCAACATGAAATCGACTGCAGCGCGATCGCCGCGCAGACCGTAGAGAAGGAGAGGCTCTTCAGCATCGGAGGTCCAGGCCGCTTGAAGTGACGCTAATTTCTCACCTGGCAGTTCTGTCTGACCGAGCGTTCGCTCCAGTGAGCGAGTTGCAGTGATTCGATTAGATATGCGAACGAGTTGGCAAATAATCATCGGCTCATCGGCGATCGATCGCGAGGCGTTCAACATTGCAAGGACATCATCAGCAGCCTGAAGGCGGAGATCATCCTCAAGACAGAGAACGGCATCCCATTGTAATATGGCGATTGTGAGACGCAACGCATCCACATGGCGGAGTTGGGTTGAGAGCATATCAGGGTTCAGCACAATCGCAGTATGTCCTTCGGGGTAATCCCGAAGCGTTCGAGAGAGATTGATTGCCTTCTGGACCTTTTTTAGGTTTTCTCGGATTTCGACGATATCGCGTTCAGAGTAACGAGTATTCCCCGGGAGCGATGGTGTACCTGGCTGCCATTTCTTGGGATTGCTTGGGCGAGTCCATTCGGGAGGCATCTCTTCCAGTACCTGGCGAACTACTTCCGCGCTGTTATGCCCTACGGCATTCTGCTTACGGGCGGCAGTGATTTGGTCCCAGCGCCAATCGGGATCATGTTGTTCGGTTTCTGCAAAAGCTACGACAAGCTCTCGATTACCTTCTGCGCGCCACACTTCCCGTTCTCCAATCAGCCAGGCTGTGCGGAGAACGAGCGTAAAGAAAACAGTTGCGATCACCCGTATGAGCCATTTTCGCCAACTCATGAATCACCCGTTCACGGGGTCGCTCAGGGGCTTCTGTCGTGATTTCGACCGCCCATTCAACAGCCTTTCAATGGTATACGGTTGGAGTCGTTCCTCGCGACCGCCCACGTAGTCGAGAAGGAGGGGGCGGATGTGATGGTCCCAGATCGCTGCGAGTTTTTCCGGGTTCAATTCCGACACCATGAAGAAACTATGTCCCACCTGCTTATCGGGGCCAAGATCGCGAGCCAGCCGTCGATTTAACTCCTCAAATAGTCGCACGACTCGTGGCCCGAAGGTTTCATCTGCCATTCCCACTGAAGTATGCTGCTCCAGCCACGAAGCGAGGATCGCGGCATCTGCCGGCATCTCCACAAACGAGAAGCGGCGACGGAAAGCATGATCGAGCGAAACGGCAGAGCGGTCCAGCGGATTCATTGTCGCGAGTACAAACAGATTCTCCGGCAAGCGGAATGGGCGCTTCGAGTAGGGCAATGTTACCGCCTGATCGCGATATTCCAGCAGGAATAACAATTCTCCAAAGATTCGGGGCAGGTTCCCACGGTTCAGTTCATCCACCACGAGGACATGCGGCTCGCTTGGCCGCAAGAGAGCCTGTTCCGCGAATTCACAGAGAACGCCATCCTCGACCGGGTATACCACCTCGCTCCGCCCCTCGATCTCGACGTTCCGCACCCGTATCCCTTCCACAAATTCCTCGTAACTGTATGCCGGGTGAAATTGGACCAGTCGAATGCACCCCGGGCGATCGTGAGCGAGCAACCTGGCGAGACAACGCGCAACGTGCGTCTTGCCAGTGCCAGGCACACCCTGAAAAACAAGCTGCTTTTTGAGCCGCAAGAGGTTGAGAACGCGGTCGAGCCAGACCTCCGAAAGAAATGTTTCCTTGTGGAAAGCCGCGGGATCGTAAGGCAATGGGGTTGCTGGTGAACCGGCCCTGCGTGCGAGCAATGGACGCGGATCGAGTTCTGCGGCACACGCAAAGAGAGGGAGCAGGCGGTCGAAGGTTAATAGAACCTCGCCTGGGAGGTCATCGCCGCGGAGCTTTGGGTCGCTCGGATTGCAATGATCGCCGGCAGCGATGTCTTTGTTCGCCGCCCACGCACGGAGATCGGCTGCCGACCTCACGGCCACTTCTGTTCTAAGATCGTCGCCGATCCAGAAGTGGCAGCCATTGAGGATTGCACCAGCAGATAGGGCACGGAACACGGCTTCACCATGTTCTTGCACGGCTTTCCGGAATTGCCCACCAGCTTCTCGGGCCGATCGACCCAGATGAAATCCAAACCGAACTCCATCGGCTGCAACCCGAACAAAGAACTGCGCATCGGCGCGTTTGTTCTCCTGACTCCGCCGGTAAAAAGTCACCCATTGAACCGGCTGGTATGGCCCGCTTCGACCGAAATCGTTCTTGCAAATGCTCGTAAGCGCTCGCCCAGTGCGGGCATTGCATTCCAGATCCCAGCCATATTCCCGGTTCAAGATCGGCCGGACATATCGATCTGCAACTGCTGCGCACAATCCGATCAGCGGTTCACGCAGGACGAACTGATACCGGGCGCGGTGAGTAGTCATCCATTCGCGGGTATTGGTTCTGTTCAGTTCTCCGAGAAAGTGAAATGTGTCCGTGCAGAAACCGGCGAACTCGTCGCAGTCGGGTACCTCAGTCGGTTGCCCAGCGATGGAAATGACGTCGGCCAGTTCGAGCGGGTGAACGCGGAATGTCTCGCGAAGCGTCTCCGCGATCTCACACCAAAGTTGGGCGCGCTCGGGCAGTGTGGTTGAGTACGCATCATCCAGTCGGTGTAGAGCTGCTTCCCATGTGGATTCGGGGAATGCCGATCGAAACGCCTCGAAGGCTGTTTCGTATTCACCCGCTGCCGCACTGATCCGGAATCGCGACACAGTATCGAGAAGCTCCGGCGGGGTTTCCCGGATTCGTTTGCGGAGTGGAAACCGCGTCCGCACAATACGAATTGCCTGTCGTAACTCTTCCGGGCCAACGCTCCACGCGAACGCCTCCGATCCTGTGGCACTCATCGGGAGTTCGCGCCCGATCATCTGGGAGACCCGCTCCAGGAAGTCCACAGTCTGAGTAGTAGTCAATCCGGTCGCTGCTTTGCGAATGCGAGAACAACCTTCGATTACTGCTGTGAATCGTTCGGCAACTCCACGGGGATTCTCAGGAAACATCCCTAATGCGCGAAGCCCGCGTTCAACGGCAGGGCACCAGAGTGGAATTGTTTCCGGATCGAGGGAGGCGACGACAGCGGCCCAAAGGCCCCAACCGATACCAGAAACGTGATAGGCTTCGCCAGGGGTGATGCAGCGGGATAATCGCTCAGGGAGAGGGTCTTGTCCACGCAGAATATGCGTGAGGGAATGTCGAAGGAAGCCGGCGCGCGTGCGAAAAACCTTCGGATGGAAATTCACGGGAAGTACAGACGCGGCGAATTGCTCCAAACCGTTTGCAAGCATCTCGTCGGGCGATGTGTCGAGTTCTTTAATGTCGAGAGCAGGTACTCGCAATATACCACTCAACCCACTGCCCGGCGCGGACAGATATTGCGCCAGGAGCGGTAGCAGAGGAAGACTCCGTCTTCGCGCAGAACCTCTTGTCATCAACCGAAGCCCAGACAAGATTATGGAACGGGAGTGATGATTGTATTAAGTTTGCGGAAAAGTCGCGCGGTGAGTTGACTTGTAGACTTGCGCAAAAAAAATGTCCCGCCGGAGACCGCTGAAGCGTCGCCCATTCACTCCAGTTGCCAACCGGCGGGACAACGGAATGGTAGATCGACATTTTGGAGTGAGCAAGAAAACCGTGTCTTATTTTTCCCTCCAACTCTCTCAGAATGTCTGGAAACTCGACACATGCGACTTTCATGCCAACACAATCAATTTGTGTAAAATGTGTACAGAACTGACTGATTTTTATTTGTATGATTGTGAACTAAGTAGCCTAATAGTCGGGTTGCAGCGATTGAAGGGGTGGCGAAAAGCTGTCATTCAACGACACTTCACACTGTCCTCACCACACCTTCTACACTAGTTTCTATGTCAGACGTACCCCAGATCGAAAACGATACACGGATGTCGCGAATGAAAAACAACCTTATCCTGGTCAGTGTTCGGTGCTGAGTTTGGCTACTTCTTTAGGATTGTTTTTTCCTTCTTCGCTCACGACGAGTGGGGTTTCCTGTGTACGATGCTGTCGTAATCTCCGACATTCACCTCGGTAGCGCGAATTGCCAGGCAAAGTACCTGGTCCATTTCCTGGAATCAGTTCGGCGCGGTTCAATGACCACGAAGAGATTGATCCTGAATGGCGATGTGTTTGACTCGATCGATTTTCGACGACTCAAGAAACAGCACTGGCGAATACTTTCCACACTTCGCAAGCTCTCGGACGAGATCGAGATTACGTGGATCAATGGGAACCACGATGGACCCTCTGAAATCGTCTCGCACTTGCTTGGTGTGACCTGTTCGGACGAGATAATCGTTCACAGTGGAAATGCGCGAATCCTCTTTCTACATGGCCACCGATTCGATGAGTTCATCTCTCGCTATCCGCTCGTGACCTGGGTCGCCGACCGCATCTACAACTTCCTCCAGAAGATCGACAAGTCCCATTACTTTGCCAAGCTCGCCAAGCGCAACAGCAAGATGTTCCTTCGCTGTGCGAGGAAAATCGAGGCCGATTCCACCAAATACGCTGCGAAGCTAGGATGCGATGTGGTCTGCTGTGGTCACACACATCTTCCCGCGGCGAATACGACAGGTTTGGTTCAGTATTACAACAGCGGTTGCTGGACGGAGAAACCGTGTCATTACCTCACGGTCTTGGATGGCGTTGTCGAGCTTCGGAGTTACACCGAAGCCGTTCCCGATGGGGCGCTCGATCTTGTCGAGCCGGTGGGTCCGTCCGGTTCAATGCCATCAGTTGTTTGATCGTCGGGGATAATCGGCTTCGTTGGATCAATGAGGAGCCAGAGCCCAACCCCGATGGCATAGATCGCGGCATAAAGGAAGAAACAAATCTCGTAACCCTCTGTGAGTATCTCCGTCTTCAGTACCGACCCGTCATCGTTGAGATGGACGATCGAGTAAGCTTTGAGAATCTGCCCGCTGACCAACAACCCCATCACTGCACCCAGGTTGCCGATCATGTTCATCGTCCCGGAGACGATGGCGGAATACCGCCGCCCGATGTCCTGAGCCGTCGCCCAGGATGGGCTCATGATCAGATCGTTGAAGAATCCCACCGCGATTGCGCAGGGAGCAAAAAGCCAGAATGAAGCACCCTCTTTTGTGAGAGGGAGGGTGATCGCTGCGAGGAGATATGCAACCCCGGCCAGTCCGTAGCCGAGCATGGCGAATAATCGTCGGCCCCACTTCCGGTTTCCGGTTCGCCGGACGTACCAATCGGTCAGCAAACCACCGAACAGGCACCCAAACATACCGACCAGCAGCGGTGCCCCACCAACCAATGCCAGGAGGAGAATGTCCTGCCGCGTTTTTCCCAACTCGGGGAACTGGTCCTTCAACATGCCCGGTAGGTTGTAGAGCAGGAAATACCAGTTAAAGTTCGTCACCACGTACATCGCGCACAAGGCCCACACGTTGCGGTTCGTGAAGATCGCTCTCCACGGGATGCCGTCGTGACTGCTCGCCAAACCTTTCCCAGCGTTAATCAAGTCCCGTTCCGCAACATTTACCGCGTGGTGTTCGTCCGGGCGATTCTGGAACCAGAAGTAGAAGAGTGTACACCAGGTCAGAGCGACCCCAGCGAAGAGCCACAGATTGTGTCGCCACGTCATGTGGCAATAGAGCGTGAGCAACACCCACAAAGCAGGTGTGAGCCCGCCCATGAAGCGTGCCGAAAGCCAGACAGCCCCCTGTGCGAACCCTCGCTGTGTGGTTGGGAACCAGTTATAGAGCGACCGGGCAATATTGGGGAATGCACCGGCCTCACCCATCCCAAAGCAGAACTGCATCACCAAAAACACGCCGAATCCAATGACGACGAAGTTCGTGCCCGGGATAGCCATCCCCGCTGCACCTGTCAGGGCCACAAACAAAGACCACCAGGCCACGATCCGAAAGAGCGTCATCCGCGGGCCGTATTTGTCGCCCATCCATCCGGTGGGGATTTCAAACATGGCGTAGGCAAGTTGGAAGAAAATCAGGACAAGATAGAAATCGGTAATGGGTCGGCCGAGAGCTTCCATCACATCGTTCTTGGCACTCCCATACATGGCCCGGTCCATGTAGGTAATCATGGCGAGCAGGCAGAGCAAGAAGAGAACTGTGTAGCGGACCCCAGTTGGGCGAGCGGGAGGGGAGGATTCCGGTGTCATAGGCAGCACATTCAGATGAGCAATTCATGTGGT
>DASZJS010001018.1:0-6148 GCA_035947935.1 Gemmata sp.
CTGTCGCCACGACAGGGAAAACCAGACCGCCTAACCCCAATTGAGCTCGGAGTCGCTCCTTGGCTCGCGCTAATCGCGAATGAAGCGTTCCGAGCGGGCAACCAAGTTCACGAGCTGCCTCCTTGTGATCCCGACCTTCGAGATGGCAAAGGATGAAAGCATCGCGATATCGCGCGGGAAGCCGCTCGATTTCACGATCGAGTAACCTGCGCCAGTCGGTGCGTTCGACATCATCGAAGATTTGAGCTTCCGGCCGTGCGGCTTGAGATTCGCGATGAGCTCGGTGATCCCTCTGGCGACTCATGCGGACGCTAAGTCGCCGTGCCACGCGGTAAAGCCAACCGGCCAAGGACTCGCCGGAGCGAACCGAACAGGCATGGCGAAGCAAGGAGAGAAATGTTGCCTGGAAGGCGTCTTCGGCATCTCCACGTCGCCCCAGCACTCGACGGCAAACATCGAAAACCATTGTCCCGTGCCGCCAGATGATCGCCTCGAATGCGAGTGAGTCGCTATCTGCTGTGAATCGCCTGAGGAGTTCCGAATCTCCAAGTTTGGCCAGACCTTCTCGCACCACGGTTCGACCGAGTTGGTGAACCATTGTTTGCAGCAAGTGGGACATGCGGAACCTCCTTATTCGCCGCCATTCTCAAGGATTGAGTCCGCCGCGCGGTGAAAACGTCCCAAAAAATGCTGGCCGAGATGATGTGGTAATGGATACCAAGCCTATTTCAGGATGATGGCACACACACCTTCCACCTGTCACATCAAGTACGACGAGTGGAAAACCCAGACAATTCGACGCAGCGCTGACATCTTCATTGAAGATAAAAGCCACTCTCGGCACGAATACTGCATTTAGTAACTACGGTTTGTTCACCTAACTGGGAGCTAGTCATGTTACGCTGGGCTTTGACCTTCTTCATCGTCGCGATAATCGCTGCGGTGTTCGGTTTCGGGGGAATTGCAGGGGAAGCAGCCTGGATTGGGAAGCTGCTTCTGGTTGTCTTCGTAATCTTGGCCATTGTGTCTCTTGTCATGGGTCGCCGAGTACCAACGGAATAGGCTCCTCGGTCTTTGCAAGTAAACTCGACCTGTCTGCTGTACGGCTTCTTGTGCTGTGCGGAAGACAGGTCGTTCGCTCTTGTATGGCGAAGGACTTGCCCCGGGATGACCCAACTGGCCTACTGTCCCGCTAACCAAGGCTGTGGAACGAATCGGTTGAAGGTGGGAAGCGGAATGCCCAAACCTGCGTCAGTGATTGCATGTGGTACCTCTGTTTCACTTCAAATGATGATGCAGTTCTCCCGCCTATCAAGTTGAATACTACCAAGCCTCATTCCATACCGCGGCGAGTGCCTTGCGCCCAAGTACATCCATTGGGGTAATGATATGTCGAACCCATTTCGCACGATGGTGCACATCCGTCCGAGAACAATGCTGAAATCCCGCTGAAGACGCAATACTTTGTACTTGACTCCAGCAAAGCACTCGGGTAGATTACTAATGTGATGAACTTGGTGATCTATTGCTGGGACCCATCACGACAATCGACGGCTCAGGCCGCACGTTTAGGAACGCAGGTCGTGCGATGCGAGGGGGGTTCTCAACTCTCGATGAGGTTCAGCGATGTGGGCTCGGGTGTTGCTCGGATTTACCGTTGTCTATGTGGTTGCAGCGGGGATCTGGGTCGCCGCTGCGGGGTTTGGCCGAAACGAACAACTACTGAACGTCGCCTGTGACCCCACTCGAGAACTCTGGCACGATATCAACGCGGCGTTCGTCGATCGCTACGAGAAAGAACACGGAGTCAGGCTCTTCATTCGTCAATCGCACGGTGGCTCCGGTAGCCAGGCCCGAGCGGTGGTTGATGGGCTCGCGGCAGACGTTGTCACCCTCGCTCTTTGGACCGATACGGATGCCATTCGCAAAGCGGGATTAATGGATGAGGGCTGGGAGACACGCTATCCCAACCGCTCACTCCCATACGTTTCCACAATCGTCTTCGTTGTGCGAAAGGGAAACCCGAAGAACATTCGCGATTGGGCCGACCTCACGCGCCAAGATGTCGAAATCATCACCCCAAACCCAAAAACTTCCGGCAATGGAAAGTGGAGTTTTCTCGCCATGTGGGGATCGGTCGTTTGGCGAGGCGGATCGGAGGAAGCAGCCAAGGACTTCGTCACCCGTGCTTACAAGAGAGTTCCTGTTCTCGATGCCGCAGCTCGCGGAGCAACGGTCACGTTCGCTCAGAAGGGTCTCGGCGATGTTCACCTTACCTGGGAAAACGAAGCACACCTTGAGGTGAAGGAAGCAGACGGCAAGCTGGAAATAGTCTACCCGGGAGCGAACATTCCAGACAAGAAGGCCATCAGCGTGCTGGCCGAGCCTCACGTTGCAGTTGTGGATGCGAATGTTCGCCGCAAGGGGACCGCGGAGATCGCTGATACCTACGTGCAATTTCTGTACACAGAAGAAGCCCAGGAACTGATCGCCAAGAATTTTCATAGGCCCACGAACGCTACAGTATTCGCCCGTCACAAATCGCTCTTCCCAGACATCGAGTTGCACCCAGCGACAACACTTGTTACATCCGGGAAGTGGAACGACATCCAAAAAAAATTCTTTGCGGAAGGTCAGATATTCGATCAGATTCAGTCAGCAGGGAGGCAAATCCCGTAAGATTTCGGGTTTGGGCTGTAGAGAGATAGTAGACGCAGACTGCCATGCGGACGAAGACCGCGTTCGCGTTCATGGCTGTGGATTACTCTGCGGGTTATCCCAAGCTTGTCGCCCTCGCTCTTCCCCAGATTCGGGAGTGTCTCCGATGGTTTCCACGGTGGTGATTGAAAGAGAGACGATTGATGTACTTCTTACACCGCAGAACGAGGCGCTCGTCGCCAGGATGACCCGTGCAGCATATGATGTCGCCCTCCACCACACGCCCGACCAACCGTTTACGGAGTTGGAACTCGCCCTTTGGCGGGAACTCCGTGCCGTGTTGCAGGCGGAGGGAGGTGTCTGTCAGGAGACTCAATGAGTGGTGGTGTCAATCAGCGCGTTCTACCGGGATTTGGAATCAGCCTCGGGTATGCGATCATATATCTGAGTCTGCTTGTTCTGATACCGCTTGTAGCGTGTTTGGTGAAGGCAGCATCTCTCAGCCCAAGCGAATTCCTGGCCGCTGCCTGGACCCCACGGGCTCAGGCAGCATATGCACTCACTTTTAGTGTGTCATTCATCGCTGCTACCATCAATGTTGTCCTGGGAACGATCGTTGCCTGGACCTTAGTGAGATATCGGTTTCCAGGCAGACGGATCGTGGATGCGCTTGTCGATATCCCACTCGCCTTGCCTACAGCGGTAGCGGGTTTGGTTTATGCAAGCCTGTATGTCCCCCAGGGCTGGCTTGGGCAGTTCTTCGCTCCCCTGGGCATTCAGGTCGCTTACTCCCGCCTGGGAATTGTCCTGGTATTGGTATTCACGGGATTCCCCTTTGTAGTTAGAACTGTCCAGCCGGTGTTGGATGATCTCGATGCGGAGATGGAGGAGGCATCGGCCGTTCTCGGTGCTTCCCGATGGCAGACATTTCGCCGGGTCATTCTGCCAACCCTGATCTCTCCCGTCCTGACTGGATTTGCTCTGGCATTTGCACGCGGGCTTGGTGAATATGGTTCGGTGATCTTCATTTCCAGTAACAAAATCTTCGACACGGAAATTGCCCCGATGCTGATCCTGGTTCGCCTGGAGGAGTTCGCCTACGCCGAGGCCGCGGCGATTGCTACCGTGTTACTGGGGTTCTCGTTCGTGTTGCTCGCTGCGATCAATTACCTTGAATGGCGGAGCAAACGCTATGGGGGATAAACCGGGAACAACTCACAGTACGACAAGCCCGCCGGGGAGCAAACTGCGCGGAGCGACCGATCCGTGGTTTGTCCGCTGGGTGCTGATCGGACTGACGTTTGGTATTGTTGGAATCCTGATCGTGGTGCCGCTGGTGAGTGTTTTTGTCCAGGCAACAGCAAAAGGCTTGGGAGTGTACTGGAACAGCCTCGCTGCCAGTCCAGAGACCAGGCATGCGGTTTTCCTTTCGCTAGTAGTTGCACCTGTCTCGGTGGCGATGAATGTGGTCTTTGGAGTAGCTGCGGCGTGGGCGATTGCACGTTTCCGCTTCCCCGGGCGCGGCCTCTTGACCACACTGATCGATGTGCCTTTCTCGGTATCCCCCGTTGTGGCAGGACTGGCGTTTGTACTGGTCTTCGGAGCCCAAACACCTCTTGGAGCATGGCTGCGGGACCACGGCTATCAGGTGATTTTCGCGCCACCAGCGCTGGTGCTGGCGACAGCATTTGTCACCTTTCCTTTTGTGGCCCGTGAGTTGATTCCCGTGATGGAAGCGGTCGGACCCGAAGAGGAACTCGCGGCCCGAAGCCTTGGAGCGAGCGGATGGCAATTGTTCTGGCGCGTGACGATTCCGAACATCAAGTGGGGTCTGCTTTATGGCGTGATTCTCTGTAATGCGCGGGCGCTGGGAGAGTTTGGGGCAGTCTATGTCGTCTCCGGGCGGATTGAGGGTCAGACAGACACCATGCCACTTCGCGTGCAAAAGCTCTGGGAGGGTTCAAACAACTCCGCCGCGTTCGCCCTTGCTTCCGTTCTGACAATGCTGGCGCTGGTAACTCTCGTTCTCAAAGTGATGATCGAACCGAAGGTACGTTCCGAAGAAGATGCAGGAAACTTACCCTCCTAACAATACGTCGCGGCTACTTCGGAAGCACTCCGCACTCAATCTACAGTCATCACCCTCGAAACTCCTTCCGAGGCCACTGAAGATACCAGCGGAGGTGGTCGCTCCAGGTGAAAGAACGGTCGAGATACTGTTGTCGTTGTTCCTCGTGGATGGCTGCTTGTCGGCGGAAGAAGTCCTCGAACCGTTCGTGTCGAGCTGGGGTCAAACCTTGTTCCGTGGCGAATGCTGCCGCCTCGGCCGCGTGGTTGCGAGAGAACTCGATGGGATCCTCTACGTCCCGGACAAAACGAATCAAGGTGTTGGGGCCAACCCGTTGTTTCCAAAAGCCGTAGCTCATCGCACTTGCACTCTCGATCCGTGACCCCCCTGTCAGAAATGAGTAGGCCTTCAACGCAACGAATTGTGGCCAAAAATGCACTTTGAGATCCGTATTGCGGGCAACGTGTGAGTAACAAATCAATACCAGGTAAGTGATACCATCTGGTGCCGCAAACACCCGATGGAGCGAGCCACACTCACCTCTTGTAAGAACGCCAACGCCGCCGATCAGGACGAATCCTGCCGCACTGAGTTCAGCCAGGTATTTGCGACTGAGCGGATCGGCATGTCTTGTGGCTGCCTCGTATGCAGAGAGCGGGACGAATCCTTCTTCTTCGTAGTAACTGACGAACGTCCTCTGCGTAGTCCGGTAACCACCTACCAAGTAGACCCCCTCCAGTAAGACAAAGAACCCGAGTAACATTGCGGGGATAAACAACAAGAGTCCAAGCAAGACCAATGGAAACCAAAACTTGTGCTCGATCAGCAGGTCGATGAGCCAACAGGACGCGATGGTCCCGAAGGTAAATCCAGCAACTCGCAACAGGAGCCCAGGGAACCGATCGCGACCAAACGGAACCGCCACTGCCTTTACAACGCACTTGCCGAACCGGGCTCCGGCTGCTCTCCTGAAGACCCCCCTGGCCAAGCCAGGAGCGACCTCTCCGGATGTCCGAAATTCTGCCAGTCCGTTTAACAGCAACTCCTCTTGAGGCGTCGATGCCAACCATGAGTTTGCGTCTTGCTGGCCAGTGAGGCCACTTTGCCACACCGCCTTGACGAGGATCCCGTTGTCGCAGAGTTCACCGATGATCACCAACACCCCGATGACCCTCCCCCTCCGCCTGCAACGGGCACTGACTCGGAAACGGAGCTCGGCGACCAGACCCTGGAACGGCGGCCCGCCCAAGAACGCCAGACCAAGCCCACTTGGCGGAGAGTAGTCCCCTTCTGTCTTTGCGGAGGAAAGGACCAGTGTATCGGGATCGGCGAGAGTCACCTCGGGGTCGGCCATGTCCGACTCCTCAACGCGGCGTTCCAGTTCCATGCAGAGCGCTGGCCCGTCCGGTTTGGCAAATCCCG
>DASZJS010001019.1:0-15292 GCA_035947935.1 Gemmata sp.
TGAGGACCAGTCCGCGTTTCTCGCGCTTGAGATCCACGACTTCGACGACCGTGATCTTCTGGGAATCCGAGATAATTCTTGGAAGTGTCGCCGCGAGGTCGATGTAGGCATGCGCTGAAGGTGCAACCCCCAGGAAAGCCAGAGCGAAGGCGACGAGGCGAGTTCCAGGCCGAAGGCGATTCCAACGCAACATGAGCGATGATCTCCGGTAAAAACACGACCGCATTTTGGCGGATCGAGAGGATGATTAGATCAGTCAACATAGCCGAGTCTTACCAACACTGCTTCTTGGTCCGCCGTGATGAGCAGCAGCAGTTCCTTTTGGACTGCTTCCAGTTTTTCCCGTGCTTTCTTTCGGGCAGCGCGTACCGCGGCGACCTTCTCGTTGAGCTGCTTGGGGCTTGTCTTCGGGTCATCGATCACAGCCTGGAGTTCGTTCAAAGCCTGATTGACAGCGCTATCACCGCCTCCACCTCCACCGAAACCAGGTGGTCCTCCTCCACCGAATCCAGGTGGGCCACCTCCCCCAAAGCCAGGTGGCCCACCTGGACCAAAACCTGGAGGCTGACCCGGGTTAAAACGGCCGATAAACTCACGCATATCCTTGAGTTGCTTGTTCTGGGCTTCCGTGAGGATCTTCGCGAGACTGGTATCCACTTCCTTTTGGAGCGATTCGACTTTAGGTTTCTGTTCCGCTGTGAGATTCAATCTGTCCAGAAGGGAAGGCAGCAAGATGGGACCAGTCGCGGGTGGCATTCCAAAACCACCGGGGCCGCCACGATTCTCTCGCAAATCCTTGAACTGCTTGTTCTGTTCGGCCGTGAGAATCTTGCCGAGCTTGGTTTCCATTTCCTTCTGAAGAGATTCGACCTGCGGCTTCTGCTCGGCTGTCAGGTTCAAGGTATCCAGGAGTGATGGAGGAGAAGGTGGCCCACCAGGAGGCTGGCCTATACCACCACCGGAACCGCCAGGAGGTCTACCGCCACCGGGTCCGCCGGGACCACCAGGAGGAAATCCGCCTCCACCGCCGGGACCACCAGGAGGAAAGCCACCGGGAGGTCCAAAACCACCAGGACCACCAGGAGGACCAAAGCCGCCACCGCCAGGGGGACCAAAGCCACCACCTCCGGGGAAACCGAAGCCACCACCACCGGGACCGCCGAAACCACCTCGCGAACCCGGACCATCGCCTGAACCGATCTCGGCTGCCCGGCGAGCAGCAACCACCTCGCGCAGTTTGGGTCCAATGACCTTCCACTCCTCGTCCGTGGCTTTGATTTGAGATTTCACGGATTCGAGGCCACCTTGCATTCCTCCAAAGCCTCCAAACGGCATTCCGGGCTGACCTCCTCCCGGTTGACCCTTCGCTCCCGGCTGCCCCTTTGCGCCTGGTTGGCCTTTCCCTCCCGATGGGGGATCTTGAGCCTGTGTGATTCCCAAGCCCATCGGGTTATTGATCCCACCGATCGCAATTGCGATCAGCCCAAGGGTGCCAACAATCGCGATGCGGATGCTACGCACCAGGAATTTTGCCGCACTTTGTGCCCGTGTACTCATCCTTCGATCCTCTTGTGCCACTTCATCCCAAGTTCGTTGTGGCTCGTCGAACCCGGTTGTGGGCAGGTACATCCCCAAACGTGATGGTCGTATTCAGTACGACAGAGTTGTTGGACATCATTCACAATATCTTCACATTTGTCGAACTCAAAACATATCAACTGGGAAAGAAAAGAGTGGAGGCTCCTGCGATGATGAAATGGCCGTGGGTCTACACGTCAACAAGACACTCACCCGGAGGGTTCCGCGATGGAGTTAATCGAGTCCCGATCGATCTTCTCGCCTGCCACGGGATTCATTCGTCGAGGTGGTTTCGAGTGGACGTGCAATCCCTATGTCGGTTGCACTTTTGGCTGCTCGTATTGTTACGCCGCATTTTTGCCGCAGAATCGCCGCCCGGTTGAAGAATGGGGCAAATGGATCGTGGCGAAGAAAAACGCCGCGGAGCTTGCGGAAAAGCAGGCCCGAAAGATCGCCGGTCAGGCCGTGTATATGTCCAGCGTGACCGATCCTTATCAGCCAGTCGAACGAAGTCTGATGCTCTCCCGGGGCATTCTCGAAGCCATGCTCGATCATCAACCGCGATTGACGATCCAAACCCGTGGGCCGCTTGTTACGAGAGACATCGACGTCTTGCGACAGTTCCAGAGCGTGCGGGTGAACCTGTCGATTCCTACCGATTCCGAACGAGTGCGAAAGCAGTTCGAGCCGAAAGCTCCGCCACTGGAAAAGCGCTGGGGGGCAATCCGGGAACTTCGCGAGGCTGGCATTCCGGTTGGTGTGTGTGTGACGCCGACATTGCCCATCGAAAGCATTGATGGGTTTGCCCGAAGAATTGCGGAGTTCAGGCCGGATGTGCTTGTCTGTCAGGATTTCCACGATGCGGGTGGGCACTTCGGAGCGGATACGGGCGAAGGAGCCCGCAGGTTGCTGGCAGAACTCGCCTGGGGACCAGCCGATTATCTGCGCTTCGTCGATCGGTTACGACAAGACCTGACGGTATTCGAGGGCGAAGCCGGCTTTTTCCCTTCGCCCAAGATCGAAGTTCGAGTCTCACCAACGCTGTTTGATAGTGTCAATTGATGTCGATGTGCCCGAGAGTTCAGCGCGAGGAACTGCCATGACCGCACCCAAATCGAAGAGACCGACTCGGGCCGAATTGCTTGCCGCGAGGAATAAGACCGTTCCGGATTTGATTGCTCCTGGGCTCACCGTTTTGTTTTGCGGGATCAATCCAGGTCTTTACACGGCCGCCATCGGACACCACTTCGGCAGACCCGGTAATCGGTTCTGGCCGACCTTGCACACTGCGGGATTTACAGAACGGTTATTCGACCCATCCGAGGAACAAGAACTCTTGTCGATCGGATTCGGAATTACCAACGTGGTGACTCGTGCCACCGCAACCGCCGATGAGTTATCGGATCGGGAGCTAATCGCGGGTGGGAAGCGTCTCCAGAAGACCGTGCGTGAGTTTTCTCCGCGATATCTCGCAGTGCTGGGGATGGGAGCCTATCGCACCGCATTTGCCCACCCCAATGCCGCTCTTGGTTTGCAACCCGAACTGATTGGCGAGACGAGAGTCTGGCTTCTTCCCAGCCCCAGCGGATTGAACGCGTTCTACAACAACAAGCTCACCGATTTGTACCGTGAGTTGCTCATTGCTGTCCGACTAGACAATCAGGCCGCAACCAATCCCCGGTAGAATTCCTCAAAGCGCCGACACATGGCATCGCGGCTGTATTCAGCTTCGACCCGTTTCCGGGCAGAAGCACCAAACCCTGCTGTCCGGAGCGGATTGCCCAACAGTTGCCCAATCGCCTCCACCAGCGATGACTCATCGCCGGGTGGGATGATGAGTCCATCCTTACCGTGACGAACCAGTTCCGGGTTCGCTCCAACATTCGTGGCGATCACGGCTCGACCTGCCGCCATGTATTCCAAAAGGGCGTTTGACATGCCTTCGGAATGCGATGGCAACACCGCAATATCAACCGTGCGGAGAAACCCAGCGACATCAGCTACAGAGCCACAGAGTCGGAAGCGGTCACCAAGGCCAAGCGCGGTGTGAAGCTGTTCCAGTTCCTCACGTTGCTCGCCATCGCCCGCCACCTCAAACACCAGTTGTGGGAAACGATCCAGTGCCGTCTTCGCAGCCCGCATCAGGCCATCAATGTTCTTCACGGGACGAAGATTCGCCACGCATCCCACGCGCACACGCTTCCGGGAAGTATCAGGAAGCATGAACCGCTTGAATCGCTCCGGATCGACACCATTTTCCAGCACTTCCACGCGATCCGGGCAGTAGCCCTCACGTTCGATCAGGGCATGCTTGCCAGCAGGTGTGTTGGTGAGGGTGACATTCACAAAAGGACGAAGAACTCGGCCCAAAACGCGATGTGTGCCCGTCAGCCAGTAACCAAGGTTATTCTGAACACGAACAACTTTTGGGATGCCAAACAACTTCGCAAGAGGGGCACCAAAATATGAGGCATCGAGAAAATACAGTTGCAGGATGTCCGGACGTTGCTCGCGCCAGAACATTCTCAATCGTCGGGCGGCATTTGCAGCGCCAAAGCTCATGAGGCTCCGCACACCAAGACGGATCACTGGGCAGTTGGCGGGTTCCAGTACACGAGACAGGTCATCTTCACCATCGAGCAAAACCAGCGATGGCTGAATCTTCCGCGGATCGAGTGTGCGGAGGAGTGCCAGGAGTTGCGTTTCTGTTCCCGCTCTGCTTAATCGGTCAATCATGAAGCAGACCCGAACCGGGTCAGTGTTGGATGCCGGGATCGGCATGCTGGGCGTTTGACGATAAGCGATTGCTGCGGCCATTTACGTACAACCCAGTTAGAACGCAAAGAAACCATTCAAACAAGGATTCACCGCGGAGAACGCGGAGAGCGCAGAGTGAAGACAGAGATAGACTTCTCTCCTGTCTTCACTCTGCGCGCTCCGCGTTCTCCGCGGTGAATCCTTCATTCTCTGTCACCTTTTGCTGTCAACTTGGAACAGTCAATTTGGACCGCTCATTCTTTGCTTGCTCGCGTGGAGTCACGATCCGATTGAGCAGCCGCAGATAAGCGGCTGCCTGGGCTTCAAATGTAAAGCGAGTTCGCATCCGCTCTGGACCAACCGCTCCGAAGCGTGCCCGGAGATCTGCATTTCGTAACAGTTCCCCAACCCTCGCAGCGATGGGTTCGGGTTGCCCCGGTGGCACGAGAAATCCCGATTCGCCATCGGCTATAGCCTCTGGCGTGCCACCGACTGCTGTGGCGACAACCGGCACACCGGCAGCGCTGGCCTCCAGAGCGACGTTGGGCAAACCCTCCGTGAAGGAGGGCAGTACAACCACATCCGCAGCCCCGATCAGCGTATCGAGGTCCGTCCGAAAGCCCGGCATCAGAAATCGCTGAGTGAGTCCAAGCCCCGCTAGACGTCGCTCCAGATCCTGCCGTAACACGCCCTCCCCAAACAGCACAACACCTGCTCTGGGGTTCTCACGGCATATTGAAGCCGCTGCTTCTACCAACACACCGAAGCCCTTCTCCGGACTTAGCCGACCCGCTGCGAGAACGACTTGTGTGACTCCGCTACCGGGTTGAAAAAACGACAACAGCCGGTGCCGGGCAGTGGGATCGCGGTTCTCGAATGCAGAGAGTCGGGCACTGTTCCGAATCACTGTGAGTCGCGGTGAGGAAACGCCGCACCACCGGCTGACCTTTGCAGCCTGACCATCGGAAACGCACACGACATGGTCCATGAACCGCAAGTGCCTTCGGTCGAGCCATTCGTAGATCTTCACCCGCTGACTTTCACCTGTCCATCCGCGCGATACCGCAACGGCAGGTATCCCCACCCATCGGGCTGCGATTCGGCCGAGTATGTGCGCTTTGTACCCGTGGCAGATGAGTACATCGCATACGGTTGCACGAAGCAACGATACTAGTTCGCGTATCGCTGAGATAATTCTGGGAAAGTCCGTGGTGAGCGCGAAGGCGGGAAATCCGTGCGAGCGCACTTCGTTAAGAAAGGCCGCGTGCCGCCCACCTTCGTGGAAACTGAAGAAGGTGGTCCGGATGTGGTCCGGCATGGCGCGGGCAAGCCCAAGCATCTGCCGCTCCGGGCCACCGAAGAACGTGCTTGATGTCAAGTGAACCAAACGCACGGGAATCCTTTCCCGATCCGGGTTTGCATCAATTTCGACAGTCTAGAGGCCGGAGAGGTCGGCTGTCGAGAGGAGTTTTGTATTGTCGGTGGGCTTCACTTCAAGTTCTTGAGTGCCGGGTGAAAATCGGATACAGTCAAAATGCAGGTCAATTGTCACGTCGAAAATCATGGGAGAATGAGATGCGAACCTATCTGCGGGTCTGCGCGGTCGTCATCGGGTTGATGGGACTTGGGATGCTACTACCACCTGGGCTCGGTCAGACACCCAAGTCGGATCCCCCGAAGGAATCTCCAAAAACTGCCACCAAGCTGTCGTTGACTATCAAAGTGTTCAAACTGGAGCGATCTGAGCCAACGACCGTGATCGAAGCGATGAATAATCTGCTGGAGGAAACGGATGTCGCGATCGCTGCACCAATGCCTCCCGCAGGTGGTCCTGGTCTGAAGCCGCCACCAGGTGGCATCGCCGGGTTCGGTGGTAACCCCATTGGATTTGGGGGAATGGGTGGTGTTGGCCTAGGATTCGGCGGAGGTGTTGGAGGGGGTATGCAATCCACGCCGGCGTGGCGAGCAACGCTCGATGAGCGGACAAAATCGCTGATCGTTCGAGGTTCGACACGACACATTCAAGTCGCGGCGGATCTGGTTGCTCTTGTGGATCGTCCGGCAAAGGCAGCACTTCCCGAATTGAAAATTGTGAAGGCCTTTCCCCTCAAGGACGCCAGCACGATGGAACTGATGACTGTGATTGAAGCACTCGACTTTGAAGACCTGCGCGTGAGCAGTCTGAACGAGAAACTCCTGGTCGCGATCGGTCCAGAAGAAGTAACCAAGGCGATCCGAGAACTCGTAAAGGAACTCGATGTCCCGGGCAAGAAGGAACTCGATGTCCCGGACAAACCCGGTTCCGGGCCGAAATAAGCGCATAGCCCGGAGCGCCAGCGTAGGGGAAAGCTGTCCTTCGCTGGCGCTTCGGGCTTGTAGGGATGGTGCTTTCGCACCTCGGTTCCAAATGTGGACCTTTGGACTTGAACCAAAAAAGCAAATTCAAAACTAACGCTCCGGGGTGTCCCGCTCACGTCCGACGAAATTGCTTGTCGAGTTCCTGTCGGCTGAACAGCAGCGAAGTTGGTCGGCCGTGCGGGCAGTGATGGGAATCTTCAGCGAGTTGGCGCAGATGGAGCAAGTGGGCGATCTCTTCGGGCGTAAGCCGATCCCCGGCCTTTACCGCAGCCTTGCACGCCATTGTTGCCATGAGTAGGTGAAGCATCGCATCACGGGTGGGTGGTCGTTCTTTATTGAGAAGGTAATCGACTACACCCTGGAAGATCTCGTGGGGAGACTTGCGACCAAGAAGGGTCGGGTAGCTCGACAACAATATCGTGTTTCCACCAAAGTCAGACACTTCCAACCCAAGTTCTTTCAAAGCGTCCGCGGCCTCTAAAACCAGCGCGGCCTGCTCGGCAGGCAAATCGATCGGCTCAGGAATGAGAAGCCGCTGAACTTCTAACTTCCCGTCTCGAACGCGGCGTCGAAGCTGCTCGAACAGGATTCGCTCGTGCAGTGCGTGCTGGTCGATAACGAGCATTCCCTCGGATGTTTCCAGCACGAGGTAAGAATCCTGAATCTGAATAGCAGTACGTCCAGCACCAAATGCCGCACTCAACTCCAGAGGGAAGGGCATTGAGGGAGAAACGGCGACGGATTCTTGCCCCCCTGCAGTGTTTACTGGAGATGAGGTTTCACGTCCGGGCGGTGGGATTGACTCCGATGCCTCTTGCCGGGAGTGTGTCTCGTTACTCGCGAGATTGCTGGATGGATTCGGTTGCAGAGCAGTTTCGCTTGGGGAGTTGACACCACCAGGACGATGAGACTCGGTCATCATCGTTCCGCGATCCGGAAGTTCCCAGGGTGCAACCGTCTGCTCCGCCTCCTCCCGTCGCGGCGATACCTGCCCAGGCGGCGACACGGGTGCAAGAGGTGTTGGATACCACGGACTTGGGTCGGGCCGTTGAAACTGGCCAGAAAACAATGCTGGTCGTTCGGGTTCCTGTCTCCTGTCCCAGGTTCCCTGCCCGCTTGCTCCTGGTTCCTCACCTAGCGGCATAGCCAACCGCGGCACGAGGTTCTCTTTGAGCAATCGGTGTTTGACGGCACTGCGGACCAGCGAGTAAATGAGCGAGTTTTCCTGGAAACGGACCTCCGCCTTGGTCGGATGCACGTTCACATCGACCTTGTCGGGCGGAACACTCAGGAACAGGAACCCAACCGAATACCGACCGCTCATCAACAACCCGCGAAACGCCTCCTGCATCGCGTGAGCCACGCTCCGATCGCGGAACCAGCGGCCATTCACGAACAAGTACTGAAGCTTTGCGTTCCCACGGTCGCATTTCGGATCAGCAATGAAGCCAGTGACACGAACAATGCCTGGGCCTGAATCGACGTCGTAAAGGGCGTCGCGGACTTCGCCGCTAAAGAAGAGGGCAATCCGGTCGAGCAATCCCGCGGAGGCTGGGATTTCGTAGACGAGTTTTCCGTTATGTCGGAGGGTGATGTGGAGAGTGGGATTGGCGAGAGCGAGACGAGTAACCGTCTCGCACACATGCCCCAATTCCGTTGCCACACTTTTGAGAAACTTCTTCCTCACCGGCACATTAAAGAACAGATGACGAACCTCGATTCGGGTACCAGGGGCTCCATTCCACGGACGCAGCGGCGACAGTTCGCCGCCATCGCATCGGAGTTCCGATCCGCTTTCCTGGTCGTGGGTACGCGATTGGAGAGTAACTTTGGCAATTCCGCCAATCGAAGCGAGAGCTTCGCCGCGGAATCCCATTGTGTTGATGGCGAAGAGATCGTTGGCATTTTGTAGCTTGCTCGTGGCGTGCGAAGAAAATGCCAGCCCCAAATCCTCAGCAACGATGCCGTGCCCATCATCGACAACGCGAATCAGGTCGGTGCCACCAGCATCCAGATCGATGTCGATGCGGGTACTGCCGGCGTCGATGGAGTTTTCGAGTAACTCCTTGACGACGGAACCCGGTCGCTCGATCACCTCGCCCGCAGCGATCTTCGTGACGACATCAGGTGGTAGTTGGCGGATACGTTTCATGCGTTTTGTTGGGCGGACACTCACCATTTCATACCAGTATCACCCCTCGAATGGCGAGAAGGAATCCCAGTTGAGCCACAGGTTGAGCACTCACGTTCCCTCGCTCTTCCGGTCGGCATCTTTTTTCCAGTCCTGGAGCTTGCGATACAACGTCCGTTCGGCGATTCCGAGGAGTTTTGCAGCCTCTTCGCGGTTCCCCCTGGCCAGTTCCAACGCTTTCTCTGTGTAGAATCGCTCGACTTCGTCAAGCGGTCGGCCGATCAGGTTGTCGGGGCCGCCCGCAATCGCTGGACCTCCGGGGATGCCATGCGGACGGACTCCGGCATCCTCCGGCAGATCATCCAGGGTCAATTCGCCATCCTGATCGAGTATCAGCATGGTGTCGAGCAGGTTCTTCAGTTCCCGGACGTTCCCTGGCCAGTCGTATCCCTCAAAAGCTTTCCATAATGTGGCTGCCACTTTGGGAACGGGCTTCCCATGTCGTTTTGCCAACTCCTTGAGGAAGTGCGTCCCCAACTGCACGATGTCCTCTTTCCGCTCGCGCAAGGCCGGAAGCTTGATCGTCCCGACTTTCAGCCGGAAGAACAGATCCCGGCGGAATCGCCCGGCTTCCACTTCCTTCCAGAGATCCGTGTTCGTTGCCGCGACGATGCGCACATCCACTTTCACGGGGTCGTTTGCACCGATCCGCACCACCTCTCCGTTCTCCAGTGCCCGGAGCAACTTGGCCTGAAGCGACAGCGGCATGTCGCCCACTTCATCGAGGAATAACGTGCCGCCGTGAGCGTGTTCAAAGCGACCCTTGCGTTGACCTTTCGATCCGGTGTAGGCCCCATCCTCGTGCCCGAACATTTCATCGTCGAGGAGGTTCTCGTTGAGCGCGGCACAGTTTAGCGCAACGAATGGCTTGGCTTTCCGCGGGCTGTTTGCATGGAGGGCACGAGCAACCAGTTCCTTGCCGGTTCCGTTTTCGCCCAGGATCAGCACTGAGGCAGAGGTGGGAGCGAATGCCTTGAGGTCTCTCAGCACCAATTGCTGCATCTTGGGGCTGTTGCCGATAACGCCCTCGAACCCAAACTTCTCATCCAGTTGGCGGCGAAGATCGCGAACGGTTCGCACGCGCTCGGCCGACTTGTCCACCACGGCCCTGAGTTCCGCGAGATCGATTGGTTTCTGAAGATAGTGCGATGCGCCCAATTTCATCGCCTCGACGGCTGTTTTCACATCCCCGTAGCCGGTGATGACGAATATCTCGGCATCGGGTTGTACACGACGGCATTTCTCGACCACCGCCAATCCATCCAGGTCAGCCATCTTGAGGTCTGTCAGAACGACATCGAACTGATCTTGCTCCAGCTTTGTAGCACCGGCCTTCCCTGTCGTGGCGACAGTGCAGGCGTGCCCTCGTCTTTCCAGGCTCTCGGCAATGGTCTCGGCCAGGAGTTTGTCGTCATCGATAACCAGGACGCGAAGCGGCTCGTGCAGCGCGGACATGAGAAACCTCACGGTGTGAGTCAATCGTTAATGTAACGGTTGAATGCAACGATGTCTCGGCGGCCTTTCAGATGACGAGGCCAGATCACGGTTTGCGCGCGATGACGATTGGCTGTGGGTTCAGCGTGTCGTTTCGGCTCTCATGGGGCTGGCGGGTGAAAGACTGGGATCGAATGCCGTCCGCGCGAACTTCAGAAAATGGCGGCTGTCCGTTATGTTGCTGTAATCCGATGAGTGTCCCGGTTAATAATTAGAGTGCAACTCGGTGAGCTTTTTCCCTGACCTTGGAACGGTATCAATGGTGGCTGCCGGCGAACACGTCCGGGCAGTTGGCTGGTTGCATCCTGACCATCCTTTTAGCACAGGGCCGGTCCCTATTGCTTTCCTATCGCGGCTGAAGCTGTTCGTGTCCATGAGCGGAGAGAGCGCGAAAGCCTTGTTTTTCGGAGGCTTTGGCGGCTTCCATACCTGCGAGTTCTGTGGGCGCGCACACGGCAGCGCCAACTTCGGCGTACCGGCTGATAGCCTATTGTATGTCGCCCCCGAGATGATCGTTCATTACATCGAGCAACACGACTACCAGCCGCCGGACCAGTTCGTCAATGCGGTGATGCGTTCCCCATTGCCCGATTCTGAGGAGTATCAGTTGATCACCGAACCTTTCTGGCACATCCACAAAGGGGCGATCAATCGCATCATCCGGGAACGAGATGCGGCGGACAAGAAGTAAGCCTGGAACGTGCTACTTCCGCAACTTTGCGATGCCGTCGGCTGGCACGAGCTGAGCGGTGAATTCCTTCTCCATTGACCTGATCCTCTCCCCCATCGCCGGATGGATATTCCGCTCCCGCGAGAGCCAGCGTCGGACGGTTACGAAAAAGATGTGAACATCAACACATTTCCTTTATGAACTTTTCCGCTGTCACGACAGTTGCCTGTCGAGCGAATACTTTCGTCGTCAGAACCCGGTGAACTTCCTCATCTCCATCATGGCAACAATCGGAAATGACAATGCAATGGAAATCCAGATCGGCCGCTTGCCGCAGGGTCGAAAGGACGATGCCGCTTGTGGCAATCCCGAAGAATACGAGGTGAGTGATGCCTTTGGCTCGCAGGATCATCTCCAGATCGTTTCCGGAGAATGCACTGACCCGATGCTTGTAAATCACAATCTCATCGGCGGTAGGTGCGATGGTGGGGTGAAAAGCTGCGGATTCTGTCCCAATGACGAACTTCCCGGACTGCCGTACCATTCCGAAAGTCGGATGATCGGGCGGCACTTCCGGGTAGCCAGGCCGGAATCCAATGCCGACATGAAGAACGGGAATCTTTCGATCGCGGGCGGCCTTTACCACACCAGAGGCTTTGGTGAAAATCTTTTCGCTACCCGGCACGAACCCAATGATTCCAACTTGGCAGTCTAGCGTCAGGACTGCTGTGGTCTTCGGGTTCAGCTTGGGGCTATCCTCCTTGGCTTGCGGAAAGCGACCTAAACCTCCGGCATTTGCCTCACTGGCAATGAGTCCAGTGGACAAGGACGGGATGGCCCACAGAGCACTGCGACGGTTCATTATGCCATCCTTGAGATACTGTTTGATGAAGGCGATGCACTAACTAAGCTTAGGCCCGAGTTGTCATACCGACTAGAGAGGCGGCAGATGAGTGCTTCACTTCCTGCCCACGGGCGAATATCCTTTCAGTGACCCCACCTGTTCGCCCCACTTCACGGGAGCGAGGAGCCTTCCCCATGAACCGCATTCGCTTGGCTGCGCTGGCCGCAACCGTCGTCATCTTCACCGCCGTTGCCCTTGTTGGGCAAAGCGAGCCAAAATCCTCTGGCGGCAAAATGCAATTTGCCGCGGACAAATTCCTCGGCTCACTCTCGCCGGAGTTAAAGACAAAGGCCACATTTGGGTTCAACGACAAACATCGACTCGCATGGTTCTTCACTCCCCAACAGGACAAGGAGAAGAAATACACTCGCAAAGGAGCCAGACTGGAAGAGATGACTGCCGAGCAGAAAACCGCAGCGATGGCTTTGCTGAAGACAGGGCTCTCCGTTCGGGGTTATGAGCAGGCAACCTCGATCGAGGGTATGGAATCGCTACTTGCGGAACTGGAAGGACCAAAGGGAGCGATGACACGCAACACGGGCTGGTATTTCGTCAGCGTTTTCGGGGAGCCATCCAGAACCGGAAAGTGGGGCTGGCGGTTTGAGGGGCACCACCTGTCGGTGAACTACACACTCGATAAGGGCGAAGTGATTTCCGCAACACCACTTTTGTTTGGTGCCAACCCCGCCGACGTGAAAGCTGGTGATCGCAAGGGACTTCGCATCCTGCCCGAGATCGAAGATCAGGCGCGAGCCCTGATCAAATCGCTTTCACCAGAACAGGACAAGATCGCCAAACAGCCAACGCCCAAGAACTACAACGAATTGGAAATCAAAGAAGGGCGGCCGGACGCTGCCGTTGGGAATCCTGTTGGAATCACCGCGGATAAGTTGATGGCAGCTCAAAGAGAGACACTCGCCAAATTGCTTCAGGCTTATATCGACCGAATGCCCGAGGATCTGGCAATGGCTGAACAGAAGCGGGTGAAAGACACTCCTCGCGAGAAGTTGTTTTTTGAGTACACAGGAAGCCCTGTTCCTGGAGAGCCCTACACCTATCGGGTATATGCGCCCGAGTTCGTGGTCGAGTTCCTGAATGTGCAGGCGGATTCGGCCAAGAACGCCGCCAATCACATTCATAGCGCTTGGCGACGGATACCGATCGACTTCGGAGTGAGTGAGTGATGTTACCAGGAGCCGATGTTGGAGATTCGTGAGCCTGTCCAAATCGTGATTTTATTTATGATTGAAGTGATAATTAGGGGGGTCAGACATATGTCGCACAGGGCTGTGACACATGTCAATTTATGACTGAGACTGATGTGTGAATCTGTGATTGGGATGGAAAGCGGCTTGTTATAGTGCCAAAACGCATCATCGTAGTCTTGTAGTCTTGTGAGATTACTGACACCGCTGATACCTCTGGCATACTCTCAACGCGGCCAACCTGCCGACATTCTGCCCACGTGGGCAGAATGTCCGCCCACCCATCTGAAGCAAGGGGTCGCATGGGCGATTTCGTTTGTTGGCGATTATGGCTCACCGAGTTGCTTGAGTATTGCCTGGGCCTCGATTGACCCCAATTCCGCAGCCTTGCGAAGCCACTTCACGGCTTCATCCGCATCCTTTGCCCCCACATTGGTGAAGTAGCCCGCCCCCAGGTTATACATCGCCATTGGATTTCCGAGTTCCGCGGCCTTGCGGAACCACTTCACGGCTTCGACCACATTCTTCGCAACGCCCTTACCATCGCGATAGCACACGCCCAAGTTGTCCATAGCCATTAGATTTCCGAGTTCCGCTGCCTTGCGATACAACTTCACGGCTTCGACCTCGTCCTTTGCCACCCCATCGCCGTCGTGATAACACACTCCCAGGCAAAACATCGCCTCAGCATTTTCGAGTTCGATGGCCTTGCGGAACCACTTCAATGCCTCATCGGCATCTTTCCGCACGCCTTCGCCCTGCAAGTAACACCTACCCAGGCATGCCATCGCATCCGTGTCTTCGAGTTCCGCTGCCTTGCGATACCATTTGACAGCTTCAGCCGGATCTTTTTGTACGCCCTCGCCACCCTGGTAACACCATCCCAGTCGGGTCATCGCCTCCGTATTATCGAGTTCCGCAACTTTGCGATACCATTTGACAGCCTCAACTGCATCTTTTCGTACGCCCTCGCCATTCTGGCAGCACCACGCCAGGTAATACATCGCCTCCGCGTTTTCGAGTTCCGCGGCTTTGCGGAACCACTTCACACCCTGGGCCTGATCCTTTGCAACGCCCTCGCCGTTGAAGTAGCGGTTACCCAGATCGAACATCGCCTCAGCATTTCCGTGTTCGGCAGCCTCGTCGAGCCACTTGAGAGCCTCGTCCATGTCCCGCGTCACGCCGACCCCGTCCCGGTAACAAGTACTCAAGCCATACATAGCCGTCGCATTTCCGAGCTTTGCAGCATTGCGGAACCATTTCACCCCCTCAGCTGCATCCTCCGCAACACCCTCGCCAGTGAGGTAGCATCCACCCAGCCCATTCATCGCCATCGGATTATCGAGTTCGGCGGCCTTGCGGAACCACTTCAGGCTCTCGACTGAGTCCTTCATCACGCCGAAGCCGTACACATAGCACACCCCCAGGTTGTACATCGCATCCGAATTTCCAAGTTCAACAGCCTTGCGGAACCACTTCACGCCCTCGACTGCATTCTTCGCCACGCCCGTCCCTTCGTGCAAGCATCGGGCGTACAAAATCATTGCCTGAGGGGAACCACGATCGGCAGCAACTTTCCATGCCGCAACTCGCTTGGGACCGTTCTCCTTGTAGAATCCGACAGAGCTCCCTTTCTCTCGCCACCATGCTTCCATCGCTCGGTAATCTGCTAGAATCTCGCGGTCGCTCACGATCAACGGCACAGCGCGCGAATTCGACTGCTGCGATTTCGTGCTGTTGTTCTGCTTCTTCTCCTTGTAGGCGTTGGTCGCGAAAGCGGTGAGGAGAGCTAATAAACCCGGGATAAAGTAACTCATGGCAGGTTCTCGTGGGCGACTCGTGGAGAACGAGTCGCATTGCGGGTAAGCGGAACGTGGCACCAAATCGAAGATGGAGCGATGAGCGAACCGACCGTTCCCAGACTCGATTCCGACGAAGCGGGGAGTCTCAAGAAAACGTGGTATTGCTGAGGCGGCTAAAAATATCAAGATGAAGACGATTGCTACTCGTTTGAGGGTGCGGCCAAATTCTCTGGGGGTCATGCCGCCAGCCAGTAAGCATCCCACTGAATTGAGTTTCGGACGCAGACCAGGCTGGCCATTGGTCGAACGTTCTTTTTCCGCCAGCGGGCTCCA
>DASZJS010001020.1:0-4565 GCA_035947935.1 Gemmata sp.
CGGAGCCATTGCTGCAATGGCTCCGACTTCTCGACTTGCCACGCGCTTACTATTCGATCGCTTTCTTCAACTCGTTGAATGCGTGTTCGGTCTCGTTCTTCGCGGCTTCCCACTTGTCGGCCGCGGCCGCCTTCAGTTCCTCGTACTTTTTCGCGAATGCTTCCCGCTTCCCGGCGGATTCCTTCCACTTGATTTCCAACTTGGTCTTCTCCTCGCCGCTGGCCTTCTCGACCTTGGCCTTCAACTCCTCCAGTTTCTTGTCCATCTCATCGAGCTTGACCTTCATCGTCTTCGCGACTTCATCGCGTTGAGTCAACGAGGATTTTGTATCCTTCGACTCCGAACATCCGACGGTGAGTCCAAGAACTCCTGCCATTGCGCAGCACAGTACACATGTCCGTAGCATGGAACGATACCTCAACAGTGTGATGTGGAAACAGATCCGGGTGAGCGAAGTGACCGGTCTGAGGGGTGGGTTGCACCCATCTTCACCCCTCCAGCAGATGAGATACCATTGCGGCAGAATTATTCCCAACCGATTCAGTTCTCGTGTTCTGTGCGTCATAATTCGGGAAGATACGACCTCACAGGTTGTCGACGCTAATCTTTCCGGAACACATACTCAGACACATCAGGGTTGGAGCTTCCAGCCGCAAATCGTGCCATTCTCACCACCAGAGTACAACCACTTCCCATCAGGGCTGAAGATGATATTGCGGATCCCCCACTGATCTGTTGCAAACCACTCTTTCCGCTCCATAGTTGAAGTGTGCCAAACGGCGATGACCCCATCACCAGACGCAACGGCTACCTTCTTACCATCAGCATTGATCGCGAGTGATGTTGTCCATCCACTCTCTGGGAGGGAGAGAAGCTCTTTGCCGGTCGCGACATTGAACAACCGCAACGGCTTGCGAATCCCTCCATCGCGGTTTTCCCTCGCGGTCGCCAAGATCTTTCCTTCGCCCGAGAATGCAAAGAATACATCTTCCGAGGTGATTCGGTTTGCCGGCCTTTCATCGGTTAGTGAAATGCGAGTTGTAACGGCTCCTGACTGAAAGGATCGAAACTCAATTACTGGTGGATAGATACTCCCAGGAGCAGCAAATATTTCTTCATCAGGGGTTAGGACGAGTCGGCGTATACCACCGAGGTTCTCAAACATTTTGAGTTGCTTTCCGGTGTTCACGTCCCAAACGCCAAGCGTCCCATCCATTCCACCAAGTAATACAGCTTCACCCCTTCGAGTAAGAACCACGGCACCAGCACCGCGTTGATTCCTCTCAATGCTTCTGAGCAGTTGTCCGTTCTCCATCGCCCAGATACGGACAGGCCCATCAAAATCACTGGATGCCAGCAGTTTGCCATCGCCAGAGAGACTGACGGAATTGACGGTCGATTGTGAGAACCAAGGTTCCTTGCCCAGATCCCAGGTAAGAGTTCGGATTGGCTTTCCACTGGGAAGTTCCCAAAGGCGAACTGTCCGATCCCATCCACCCGAGACGAGTACCTTCGCGTCTGCAGTTATCGCCAACGAGGAAACCCGACTTTGGTGTCCATCAGGTGGTCGAATTTGGTCACCAGACGCATCGAACAACCGAATCACTCCATCATCGCCACCCGTGGCGATGAGCTTCCCATCCGGCGAATAGACCACTGCATTCACCGAGCGGTAATGACCTGAGAGGGGCATTGTGGGTTTCCCAGTCGCTACATCCCAGATCGCAGGAATGTGCTCGCTTGGCGATCCCACAGATACGAACTGTTTGCCATCTGGGGCGAAAGCTATCCCTTCATAAACGCCACGAGATTTTCTGGGTAGTGGCGACTCCTTCCCAGTCGCTATATCCCAGAGAACCAAACCAATAACACTCCCACTCTCCAAGAGGCGGCGACCATCAGGGGAGAAGGCTAGCCACTCACCACGATGACGGTTCTTCCCGATCTGCCGAAACTCGCTCCAGTCCGCCACATTCCACAAACGAATCACTGCGTCATTATCCGCCATAGTCACAACAGTCTTGCCATCCGGTGAGAAGAGGGCAATCGCCCACCCTTGGTACTTGCTCTCCACGAGTCGGCGAATCTCCCGGCCGTTTATCGCATCCAAAACGCGAACAGTCCCATCGCAAGAGGCTGATATTAGTGTACTCCCGTCCTTGGAAAAGGAGAGCGTAACGAGCCGGTCAGAGTGAGCCTTGACCTGCCAGAGTTCCTTGCCAGAGGACAAATCCCAGAGTCGAACAGTTCCATCCTCTCCACCCGAAGCAATCATTTTACCGTCGGAAAGAAGGGTCAGTACCCGGACGATTCCCTCGTGCCCCACGAAAGTACGTTTCAGATCGCCACTTGAAACATCCCACTCGCGGATAGTTCCATCCTTGCCCCCAGAGTAGATGAGTTTGTTATCTGCGGAGAAGGCAAGAGCCTGTTCCGCGACCCGATGTTTAAGAAAAGGTCCCCCGACCTGATGCCGAAACCGCACGCTGCCGAGTCGGAGGTCGGGGGTTCTAATCGTTGCAGGCAAAGGGGCATCTGGAATGAGATCGGGTGGAAGAGTGGATTGCCCACACCCAAAACTGGTCATCAAGGCGAATGTGATACACAAAGAAAACCGCGATGACAGAAGCATCGGTCACCTCGTCCCATCTTGCAGCCAGACACGATTTGCTCACCTTATCGCCTTCTCAATCCACCCACCGCCCAGCACGCGAGAGTCTGCGTAAAACGTGACCGCCTGGCCCGGCGTAACTGCGGGTTGGGGTTCATCGAACTGCACATCCGCACCACCATCCGACGTTGCCGTCATCGTGGCAGCAACTCCCCCATGTCGATAGCGGATCTTTGCCGTGCAGCGGAGCGGCTCGGTCGGCGGTTCGGTGAGCCAGTTCACTCGCGAGGCCTCCAGCCCGCTCGCGAGGAGGTCTTCTTGACCGCCCACAATCACCGTTCCCGTTTCGGGCAGGATTTCGAGAACAAACCGCTTACGTCCCGCTGTCACACCGAGCCCCTTCCGCTGGCCGATCGTGAATCGGTCGATCCCATCGTGTTCGCCCAAAACCGTCCCGTCCTTCTCGATAATCGCACCCGCCACGGCGACCTCGGGTCGCCGCGAGCGGACGATTTCGGTGTGGTCGCCGCCCGGAACGAAACAGATCTCGACGCTATCCGGCTTGTCCGCAACGGCAAGCAAGCCCGCTTCGCGGGCGGTCGCGCGGATTTCCGGCTTGGTGTACCCACCGACTGGGAACAGGAGGTGCGGCAACACTTCCCGCTTGATGCCGTGCAGGACGTAAGACTGATCCTTGTCCGAATCGATGCCCTTGTGCAACTCCGGGCCGCCTGGCCCCGAGAGGATTCGAGCGTAGTGGCCCGTAGCGATGAAATCGGCCCCGAGTTGCTGCGCGAACGCCCAGAGTTGACCGAACTTGAGCCAGGTGTTGCACACGACGCATGGGTTCGGGGTTCGGCCGCGGGCGTACTCATCGGCGAAATAGTCGATGATCTTGCCAAACTCGCGCTCGAAATCGAGGGCGTAGAACGGAATGTCGAGTCGATCGGCAACCCGGCGAGCATCGCTCGCATCAATGGCCGAACAACAGCCCTTCTTGTTGTCGGGTCGAGTGCCGCCCTGGTCGTGCCCGTGCGTGCCGGTTCGCATGAACAGCCCGACCACATCGTACCCCTGCTTCTTGAGCAGAACGGCCGATGCGGAACTGTCCACCCCGCCACTCATTGCCAGCACAACCCGAGACATTCCGAACCCCTCCTGATGTCAGTATAGAGGGGTCGGGCAGCAGATGCGTTCGCTCTCCAAAGCAAAAGGGTGAACCGGCATCCAACTGGAGGAAGATCACACCCATTTGAGTTTCCAACCACACATCACTTTTGCGAAGCCCATCCAGACGGAAAGCATGCATCCGGATTTCTGCGGAACTTGCTCGGAGTCGATGGGTTGAAAGGTCTATGGTCGTGTCCTTTGCCCAAGAGGCCGACTCAATCCGACTCAATCCGAGGAGTTCCTCCAATGACCGCACGCGCGCTGTTCCATCTGTTCGGGTGTTTTGCCATTGTCGCCTGGCTGACGCCAGCGACCCGTGGGGCGGAAGGACCAAAACACCCACACATGCACCACGCCTTGTATGAATTGGCTGAGACTCGCAAGGAATTGAAGGAAGCCAACCACGATTTCGGCGGTCACCGGGAGAAAGCGCTCAAGGCCGTCGATGAGGCCATCATTCAGATGGAAAAGGCTCTGGAAGGAGCCGGGGACAAATACGTGGCGAGGGTAGTGGAGGCGGAGGTATATAAGAAGTACGAATTCCACCCTCACCTGCACCACGCTTTGCACGAACTGAGAGAGGCTCACCACGAGTTGAAGGAAGCCAAGCACGATTTCGGCGGCCACCGGGAGAAGACGATTGAGAAGGTGGATCACGCCATCAAGCAGCTCGAACTTGCGCTCAAGTACGCGCGGAAGTAATTCTTAACGAGCCGGGAGCGTGAGCATCTTTGTTTTAGGCGAGCCGGGAGCGTGAGCGACCGGAGTGTATTGAACTCCGGTC
>DASZJS010001021.1:0-6000 GCA_035947935.1 Gemmata sp.
TCTACACGGAAGACAAATGCAACATAAAAATTGATCTTAATCCTGTTCAACTTACCGTTGCTTCTGTCGGCCCTGGAATGATTCAGCCAACAGTCATTCCGCAGCAAAGATTCGGGCTTCACGTCACACTGGATGTCAATAACAAGGCAGAGCAACAGTTCTCCGTGTTAACAACTGACGATATTGAATCTGTTTTAACAAGAGCTAATGATATATGGCCGGATCGTCTTATTCAATTTCTGAATAGAAGGAAAATGTCATGAACCACGCACTCAGCCAAGAAGAATTTATGGGTTCTGTGACCGGAACTAATCAGGTTTTCAGCCAAACAAATCAGATTCCGGGAACGAGTTCCAATACCAAAGTTACCGAAAGCCAAATCATCGCCTTCTCTCTTGTTGCAGAGAGAATACACAAACCGGAAACGTACATTGGTAACATTAAAATTTCCGATCAGTGGGTTGATACGTTTGGTCATTCCAATGCAGATTTGAATTCCAGTGAACCATTAAATTCCCTAATCCAACACTCGCCCGGCGTTGTTGGAGGCGCAGCAAAAATCCGCCAGACTCGTATCCCTGTTTGGCTTTTAGTTCAGTTGCGCGAGGAACTCGAAATGAAGGATGTTGACATTAAGAACTATTTTGAACCGCCGTTAACAGATGCCGATCTGGCCGCAGCATGGAAGTATTACGACGACAACAAAAAAGAAATCGACGATGCTATCGAGCGTAATGAGGCCGAATGACGTGGCTCAAATTTATGCTGACGAAAACGTCTCTTTCAAGATCGTTGATCAATTGCGAAGACTCGGTCACGATGCCCTTACCGCTCTGGAAGATGGTAAGGCAAATCAGAACATTTCAGATGCTGCGGTTTTGACAAGATCAACCGAATTAAATCGGATAGTTTTAACAAATAATCGCGACGATTATCACCATCTTCATGATGATACCAACGGGAATCACGCCGGAATCATCACATTCACGGATGATGAAATAGAAGCATTGTCAAAGCGTATTCATGATAAACTTGAAGAGAATCCAGATATGAAAGGTAAACTGATTAAGATTGTAAAACCAAATCGCAAGAAATAATCTTATTCACCCAGCCTAATTGATTAACTCTTCCTTGTTCAGACTGAAGCAGTGGAACGCCTTCTCGAATGATATGCCGATCCCGCCTGTAGTGTTGCTCTTGAACACCGGGAAGAATTGCCCATCGTGTTTCTCGACTGCCGCAAAGTTGTCTGCGCCCGCATAGGCTTTATCTGCTGACATTTCCTTGATCGTGAACGATTCCGTCTTGTGGTGAGTGCGGGAAGTTGGGGCCAAGAGAGTCTCCAGCTTCGCGTTATACTTCGCACGCTCAGAAATAAGTCATCACAAAGACGGCGGTTAGGGTCGCACACGGAATCATTCATCCGGGACCTGCTCCCCAAACGGCCGGTTTATGTATGATTGAAGTGATTATTTCTGCCAATGGTCGTGTTTGAAGAGGCCGAAAAAACCTGACAAAGCATGACAAAACCTGACAGCGACCGTGATTGAATCTGCGATTGGGACGGAAAATACCTTGTAAAGTGCCCCAAACACATCGTCGCAATCTTGTTCGATTACTGACACCCCCCGATAACGCTGACAGAAACTTCTGACCTCTTCAACTCAACCGCCCAACTGCCGACAGTCTGCCCACACGTACACGTGGGCAGAAGGCTTGGCGTATCCGCTTTCTGCCCCACTCCCCCAAGCTTCCACACTGAACAACCCTACAACCCTCGGAAAACGCGATCTTGCTCTTGACCCGTTTTCAACCATCGGTATCTTTCGCACCCCAATCGAAACATTCTGGCACGACCGTCGGGCAACCCGATTCGGGGGAATCGGTGACCTGATGGACAGGGGGACGCGGATGAACCGGGCGTGGGTATTAATCGCCGGGTTGACTGCTGGGTCAGTCATCGGGTCCACCGGGTGTCACAACACGGATGCGGACAAAACCAAGGTGCAGGGTCGTTCCCAGGTTGGGGAGGATCCTATTGGCGAGTTGGATGCTTCCACCACCGTCGGCCAGAAAACGGGCGTCGGAAATACCGACCCCATTGTGGTCAGTGGGATAGGACTGGTGTATGGACTCCCCGGGACTGGCAGCAGCGCCAACCCAGGTGGCTGGCGGATGATGTTGGAGAACAATCTGAAGAAGCAGGGAAATACCAACCTCAGTCAACTGCTCGACGACCCCCGCAAGACTACTTCCCTTGTGCTGGTGACGGCTTTGATTCCGCCTGGTGCCCGGAAGGGCGACCTTGTCGATATCCAGGTCACCCTCCCGGAAGAGAGCAAAACGATCAGCTTGAAGGGCGGGAAATTGTACCCGTGCGATTTATACAACACCGAGACCACCGGGAACATCCAGTCGTTGGTTCACGAGGGCCGACCGAGCGGGCCGAGCGGCGATCTTAAACTGGGCGATGTGTGGGCCAAGGCTGAGGGGCAACTGATTGCCGGCATGTTTATTCCGACCGATGGAAAGGCCACAGTCGAAAAGGATGCCGATGACCAACCCGTGTTCAAAGTCGGGAAGATCTGGGGCGGCGGCAGGATCACCCGCAGTCGTCCGTACTTCATTCTGATGAATCCCGGGGACCAGAATTCGCGGATGGCCTTCAATGTGGCCGAGCGGTTGAACAGCACCTTCCACGCTGCAGCCGAGCCCAATCTGAAGGTGGCCGATGCCAAATCGAAAGAGTTGATCCTGGCGAATGTCCCTGCAGCGTATCGAAACAACCATTACCGCTTCCTGCTGGTTGCGCGACAGGTTCCGATCCTGCCCCCTCGGGCAGATGGCGCGGCTCGCCGGAAGCTCGAAGAAGACCTGCTCGATCCGAGAACGACGCTGATTACCGCAATCAAACTGGAGGCGTTGGGTGGAAACAGTATGCGAACCCTGCGGGTCGGTCTGGAGTGCCTGTCTCCGTGGGTTCGGTTCGCATCAGCGGAATCGCTGACGTATCTGGGTCAGACCGATGGTGCTGCCGAACTTGCCCGGCTGGCGCAGGATCATCCGGCCCTTCGGGCACCGTGTCTCAAGGCACTCGCTTCGATGGATGATTCGGCCTGCACCGACCGTCTCGCGGAACTGATGGCATCTCCGGACCCGATGTTGCGATATGGAGCGTTCCTCGCCCTGCGGCTGGCCGATGAAAACGCTTCCGCCATCCGGGGGCAACTGGTGAATAATTCGTTCTGGCTGCACGCGGTTGCAAATGGCAGCCCCGGGATGATCCACCTGACAAGCAACAAACGCTGTGAAATCGTCCTGTTTGGGGATAACATCAAGCTCCGCGGCGCATTCACCCTCCCCATCGGTTCCGACTTTACCATCATGGTTCCAGCGGGTGGGGATGTAGCCACGATCACCAGGATTGTGAAAACGAAAAGCGATCTCGTGGATAAGAAGCAGACATGTAGTGCCGATCTCCTTGCGGTTCTGCTCACGATCGGCAACATGGGTGGGGGATATGAAGAAGCGGTTGAATTAATCAGTCGGGCCGATCGTGCCCGGGTGGTAACGTCGGCCGTGGTGGTGGATGCAATCTCACCCGAACTGAATATCCAGCAACTCGCCCAGTTCGCGGCTGTGGATCCCGCACTGGTCAAGGCGAACCTGGAAGTCGTCCGGGCCGGAACAGTTCACCCTGGAGTCGATGCCAATGGGTTCGATCTACCGTCGCCGGAGCCAGACCCGGCCACCGTGGTCGCCCCACCTCCGCCCCGTGTACCGCTGAATCGCGAGCCTGGCCGCCTCTTCAAACGGCACGATCCGTCCGTCATCGACCCGAACGCTGTGCCAGCGGGGGGAGGGCAGTAGCTCCAGTATTCAGTTTTCAGCGTTCAGTTTTCAGTTAAGATATTCAGACACCGCCAACGAAGTTTCAATGTCTTCGCTGAAAACTGAACGCTGAAAACTGAATACTGGCGAAGCCATGCTGAAGCGCCTCGAACTCATTGGGTTCAAATCGTTCGCGGACAAGACCCGGTTCGACTTCGCATCGGGCATCACTGGTGTTGTCGGACCAAACGGGTCCGGGAAATCGAATGTCGTCGATGCCGTCCGGTGGATTCTCGGAGAACAGTCGGCCAAAAGTCTCCGCGGCGGAGAGATGGCCGATGTGATCTTCAATGGATCGAGTTCCCGCAAAAGCCTGGGGCTGGCCGAGGTCACGGTCGCGTTCGATAACACCCGCCGACTTCTGGCAGTCGATGCGGATGAAGTTCAACTCACTCGTCGAGTCTACCGCGATGGCACGGGCGAATACCTGATCAACGGTCACACCGCACGTCTCAAAGATTTCAAGGAAATATTTCTGGGCAGCGGTGCCGGAGCGGGAGGCTACACGATCATCGCTCAGGGTCGGGTGGATGAACTCCTTCAGGCATCCACGCGCGATCGCCGCGAAATTTTCGATGAGGCAGCCGGGATCAGCCGGTTCAAGGCAAGGAAGACCGAAACTCTCCGCAAGCTTATCGCGGTCGAAGCCAACGTCACCCGTTCGCAGGATCGGCTCAGTGGGCTTGAGACTCAACTCCGCACACTCCGGATTCAGGCATCCAAAGCTCAGAAGTGCAAGGAATACAACGATCGTCTCCGCGAGTTGCGGATCGGGCTCGGAGCGAGGGAATATCGGGAACTCACTGCGGCCCTGGATATCGAAGAGCAACAGCTCATCGAACTCCAGACCGAGGTTGCCGGGGCCAACCGCCGAACCGGAGAACTGGAGCGCACGCTTCGGGAACTCGACCGGGAAGTGACGCGCTCTGAGGATGGTCTGCGGCACCAGGAGGGCCGACTGGCCGAGGCTCGCCAGCAGATCGCGGGATTCGATGCCACCCTCAGGCACGAACGCGCAGCGACCACATCGCACGAAGTGGAACTCCTCAAACTCGGCCGACAGCGGGCGGAACTCGGCTATCGGACGAAGACCGTCGAGGCGGATGTCGCCCGAGCAACTGCGGAGGCTGCTGCGGCTGAGGTTCGTCTGAAAAACGAACAGCAAACAGCCGATATCGCTGCGGCAAACCTGGCAACCGCGGCAGGGCGCATCGTCGAGATTGACCGCGAGATGTCCGCCGATCACGAACGGCAATACCAGTTAGTCAGCGAGGCTTCCGCGGCCCGGTCCACAGCAACCGCCAGTCTTGCCCAGGTGGAACGCCTTCAAAAGGAATACACCCGCAAACGCGCGGACATCGAACAATCTTCGGCCCGGCGGCGAACGCTTGCCGATGCCCTCGATGGCCTTTCTCGCGCGGATGCGGATGTCCAAGCCCGATTGATGAGCGCTCGCGATCGTCTTGGGCATCTCCGCATCGAGCGAGACGACTTGATCGACCGTGCCACCCGAGTGCAAACCGCACTCGAAGGGCTTCGCGTCCGACAGGGCGACCTCCGCGGCCGAATCGAGATACTCGAACAACTGGAACGCTCGCTCGATGGGCTTGGTACGGGAGTCCGGTTCGTCCTCCAAAGGATGAAGGATGGCAGCAGTCGCCAGAGGGACAGCCGGACAGAGGAGGTGCCTCCTTCCCCCTTTCGTTCCGTTGTCGGTCTCATCGCCGACTTGCTGACTGTCCCGCACGATATTGCGCGTTTCGTCGAGCTTGCGCTCGGGGATGATACCCAGCGATTCGTAGTTCGATCGGCGGAAGCGATTGATTCGCTCGTGGCAGCACTCAGCGATGTGCCTGGACGAGTGGGGTTTGTGCCTTATCGGGAGTTGGGTGCAGCATCGGTGGATCCGTCGAATTCTCACTCTCTCCACTTCCATTCCCTCGCTTCCCACATTGAGTGCGATCTTCCCGGTCTTCCCCGCCAACTGCTTGGGACCGTCCTTCTCGTGGATACGCTTGCAGAAGCCCGGGCACTCCACGTTGCGAATCCGGGTTGCCGCATTGTCACCCGCACCGGGGAGCTTTTGGAACCGGATGGCACCCTGACTGT
>DASZJS010001022.1:0-3278 GCA_035947935.1 Gemmata sp.
CTTGTGATTCGCGTGGTGGCCCTTGAAGCCCGGATGGATGTCTTTGAGCTTTACTTTACCGCCGGGTGCCACTCGGAACCGATTGATATATTTCACCCTGTTCCTCCATTTCTGTGTTACACTGCCGCAGTAGGAACGAGCCATTTGCGTCGTGCGGCCAAAATGGGTATTCATCCCGATCAGTATCACCACACCAGCGTCTTGCCATCGATGGCAATCGGCGACAGACCCAAGGCTTCGTGCAAGGCGTTCATCCATTCCCGGAAACAGGCCTGGAACTGAGCCGGGTCGAGTCGATCGAAAACGCGTTCCAAGGTATCGTGAGAGGGAATGCCTTCGGGCAAGCGGAGAAACTTCTTCAGCCAGTCGTGACGGGCTCGGGCAAAAGTTTCCATCTCTTGCCAGTCGTTACAGCCAGCGATGGTGGCACAAATGGCGATGACGACGATATCCAAAAGTAGATGACGCTTACGGCCTCGGATGCGGGGATCGCGTAATTTGCGAAAGTATTTCTTGATGGTGGATTGGGGCTGCGACATGACTCTCCTCCGTGAAGATGGGACGGTTCCTACCTGTCGAGGAGATTTTAGGTTTTGCACACTTGTCCCAAACAAGGGTCGTGCCAATAATTCCGGTGGAGTTTAATGCGTAGGCCCTGACCACAGACCCCGACGAGAATACCTCGCCCGGTGCTTTGTCTATATCCTTTGACTCACCCGTAAGAACCGATTGATCGACGCTCAAGGTTCCGGTAAGAACCTTCACATCGGCCGGAATGAGATCACCGGGGCGCACACGGACGATATCGCCAGGTACCAGCTCTCGGGATGGTATGACCTTCCAGTTCTTGTCGCGTAGTACACTCGCTGTAACCTGCAACCGTCGCCGAAGCGATTCCATAACGCCCGCGGCCCGACGCTCCTGTGCAAATCTCTGCACAGCATTGATAACCAACAATACGCTTATGATGACAAGATCGGAATAGTGACCCAACACGATCGACAACAGCATAATGGACTCGAGCATCCAAGCCGATAGACCCCAGAACTTCTTGAGGAAGTTGAGGAGTGGGTGTACCTTCTGCTCGGCCACTTCGTTATATCCGTGCTCTTTCCGGCTGGTCTCTACCTGCCCATGTGTGAGTCCTGTCTCGGAGTTGACGTGGAGTAACTCGAGCGTGTCGGGCAGAGTCGCAGATGCGATCTCAGGTGCCTTCCCGGTTGCCGGCTTCGAGGGCGGAGGGGTCACTATGGATTTCATGGTGACCGGTTTCATCGTAACGATCCTCTATGGATCGATCGGGATCCCCCCTTGCCTTCACCAGCGCAAAAGCATGATGCATCTGAACGCTCCAAGATAGACGAAGACACACGGAGGTACAGGTTGGAGTGCGTGGAGAGTGACACGAATGCCCTCGGGGACTCGACTACGTGATTCATCTTCGTCATGGTTGTTTCCGTGGTCCAACCAGTGATTCAAAGCCGGAGATTACATCAAATAGTTCCTCATCAATGGAAGTCTGGCGCATGCGTCGAAACGTCTGATTCAGGTTTTCAACCAGTTCGTCGATGTTCTTCTCGGCTCGTTGCATTGCGGCAAGCCGGCTCGCGTTTTCGCTGGCTAACGACTCAGCACATGCCTTGAAGAGCGACATGAAGAGATACTACCGGACAAGGGCCCACAATGTCTGCTTCTGGGAACCGATGACCTCGGGCAGGTTTCCGGTTGGCCAGGGAAGATAGGCCAGTCTGAGCCTCCATTGAGCATCCAAGGGCAACAGGTGTTGGCTGATAGGTTCATACGCCGCCCCGGACTCAGGTCGATTGTGGAGGAGGTAAAGTTGACCGATCTCCTTCTTGCTGTGGTGCGCTTCAATTTCAACGAGAATCTGCCCGACGAGAGGGGTGATGGCGTTGACCGAACTCGGAACAGCAAAAAGCCCCACAGGTGGGAGACCGGAATCCGCCAGCCGCGAGTGAATACGATCTCCGACAGCCCAGACTCTCTTTTTTCCAGGGAGAGCATCCAGTGTTTTGGCGGCAAAATCTGCCAGCACATCATTGAATTGACCGACAAGTCCTTGATCCGAGCCAAAGACGATGGCGCTTATCGTCTTTGTAGCTTGGCCTGCCGGCTCCGCTTGCTCGGCGATGGCCCCACTCCGCGTTCTCAAACAGACAACCAGGCCCAACTCCACAGTGCGATAATAATCGGTAAGTGCGAGTACCGACCTCTCATATTGCCCGATGCTAGACGCTGCCAGAGCCTTCATCGAACGGACCACGGATTTCAGATCTCCCGCACCGCTGATTTGTCGGCGTAAACTCGCCAATGTATCGCTCATGGTTTTCTCTTGGGATCGGCAACAGGTTCTGGTTGGAATGGCGTGAGCGCTTTGCCAACGACTTGCAGAATCGCTTTGTGGTCCTCGTCGCTCAGCTTGTCGTTCGAGGAAAATCGCTGGCGAACCTCAGCCGGGATATCTGCTGCCGCCTTCCTCAGAGCTCCCTTGGCATCCCGAACTTTTTCAATCGGCACACTGTCCAGGAGACCGCCGGTCAAGGCCACGAGAATGACGATTTGTTCCGGAAGGGATGCTGCCTCAAGCTCCGGCTGTTTGAGGCAGGCACGGATTCGCTGGCCATGGTCAATAATCTTGCGGGTGTGTTCATCGAGACGGGTTCCGAACTTGGCGAAGGATTCGAGCTCTGTGAACTGCGCATAAGCAAGCTTGAGATCGCCCGCTACTGCTCGGTAGGCTGCCCGTTGTGCCTTGCCGCCGACGCGAGAAACGGACTTGCCGACATCGACGGCGGGAAGAACGCCCAATTCAAACAGCGTCGGCGAAAGGTAGATCTGGCCGTCCGTTATGGAGATGAGATTCGTCGGGATGTATGCGGAGATGTTCTGCGCTTCGGTTTCGATAATTGGCAAAGCGGTGAGCGAGCCACCGTGTAAATCGTCGCCAAGATGAGTAGCACGCTCCAGGAGCCGCGAGTGGATGTAAAAGATATCGCCGGGAAAAGCTTCGCGACCGGGTGGTCGGCGCAGCAGCAAGGAAAGTTCGCGATAGGCACGGGCGTGGTGTGTGAGGTCATCGTAAACGATGAGTACATCCCGGCCCGCTTCCATGAAATACTCCGCGATGCTGGTCGCGGCATAGGGGGCGATGTAGGCGAGTCCGGGCGCATCGTTACCTTCGGTCGCAACGACAACGGTGTAATCCATCGCGCCTTTTTCGCGCAGGTTGGCAACGACCTTTGCAACGGCGGACGCAC
>DASZJS010001023.1:0-8497 GCA_035947935.1 Gemmata sp.
GCGGAGCAGCAGAAGGTGCCGCCGACGCCAGTGCTGATCGTGGTGGAGGAGGCTCACGAGTTCCTGAGCGAGGAACGCATCGGACGCACTCCGGTGCTGTTCGAGCAGGTCGCCAAGATCGCCAAGCGCGGGCGGAAACGCTGGCTTGGCCTCTGCTTCGTGACACAACTTCCCGCACACCTCCCGAAGCAGGTTCTTGGTCTCTGCAACAGCCTCATCATCCACAAACTCCAAGACCCGCAGGTGGTGACCATGTTGAAACGCATGGTCGGCGGTGTCGATGATGGCTTGTGGGACCGTCTTCCGAACCTTGCGCCCGGTCAGGCTGTTGTCAGCTTCCCCCACTTCACACGGCCGCTCCTGGTCTCGATTGACCCCAGCCAGGCAAAATTGCGGCTGACTGAGTGAGAGTGGGTCAAACCGCGGACTGGTCGTCTGGGTCAGGCATGAGGATAAATCACATCACAGCGAAGGGCTTGAGCAGCGAAACGGATCGCTGCCAAGATCTGATCTTTTGTCAGGTGGGGGTAGTCTTGAAGAAGATCATCCACCGACATTCCGCTGCCGAGTCCCTCCAGGATCAGCTCGACACTGATCCGAGTGCCAGCGATTACTGGTTTACCGAAGAGGATTTTCGGGTCTGAGACAATCTTCGGTTCCATCGGTATCACTTCCTCAATTCGGCAACGGCAGTGAGCAGTGGAGAACTCAGTTCTAACTCATTTTAAACGAGCCCATTCAGTGTAAACAGACCCGAAGTCAATCTTCTCCTGGTTCCTGTCGCCAAGATATAACGTCGAATCCGCAAACTTTCTCTGTCGAACTTCGCCCACATCGTGGGAACAAATCCTGAATTCTCCGCGTCCTCTGCGTTCTCCGCGGTGAATCCTCGTGAATGCTCACATTCACTACCCAGGAGTTTCCCATGCCCACAACCACGGACCCGATCCCCGTGCGCGCACTGAACCAAGTAACCTACTGCCCACGGCTCTACTACCTCCAGTACGTCGATGCCGTTGTCCCCGTCAACGAACACGTCGAGGGAGGCCTGTTCGACCATCGCCGCGTCGATTCGGCCGAACTCGCCAACAAGACGCGGAACGATCGCGGCACCGCCACCAGCCGCGGCGTTGCCCTCTCCTCCGAAACGCTCGGCATTACCGGCATCCTCGATGTGATCGAGGAGAAGAATGGCGATCAGTACCCAGTGGAGACGAAGCACGGCCCGGCACCACACGATGACGATGGCAAGCCGACCGTCTGGGAGAACGATGCGGTGCAACTGTGCGCCCAGGCGATGCTCATGGAGGAAGCATTCGGCAAGCCCGTGCCACGCGGATTCCAGTTCCACGCGGGCAGCCGCGAGCGCGTACCGCTGGAGTTCACCGAATCGCTGCGCCAGAAGACACGCGATGCAATCACCCGTTGCCGCGAACTCACGGTACTCGATTCGCCGCCGGAACCGCTGCCGGCCGAACTCCGCCACCGTTGTTTTGGCTGTTCGCTCGTCACTGTCTGTCTGCCCGAAGAAACTCTCTTCCACCACAACCAACAAACACAAGCCGAAACCGCGGAAGCCAAGCCGCACCCCGCGCTCACCCGCGTCATCCCCCAATCTGATGATGGTGCCGTCCTCTACCTTCAAGAACCGGGCAGTTCCGTTGGAAAGCGGAGCGAACACCTCATCATCAAGAAGGATGGCAAGGAGTTGAATCGCGTCCCGCTGCACGCCGTGCGACAAGTGGTTGTGTGCGGCAATGTGCAGGTGAGTACGCAAGCACTCGAAACGTGCGTTTCCAATGACATCGCGGTGTCATACGTCACCGGATACGGGCGGTTCATCGGCACCTTCTCGCCCGCACCCGCAAAGAATGTCTCATTGCGCGAAGCGCAGTTCCGCAAGTTCTCGGACCCAATGGTTTGCCTGGAACTGGCAAAGGCCGTGGTGCGGGCGAAGCTGAACAACCAGCGTGCGCTCCTGATACGAAATCTGCGCGGCGGGGATGAGGCTCGCGGCAGCGACGAACCGGCGGCTCGCGATATGTGGAGTCTGCTTCGCGGCCTCGATGACGTGTCCTCGGTGGAATCCATTCTCGGCACGGAAGGGCAAGGCGCAGCGTTGTACTTCGGGGAGTTCGGTCGGTTCCTGAAGCAACCGCCAATCGGGAAGGGTTTCGACTTCACCACTCGCAACCGTCGTCCGCCGCGCGACCCCGTGAACTCCCTCCTCTCCTTTGCTTACGCGATGCTTGCCAAGGACTGTTTCGCGGCCGTCTGCACGGTCGGTTTCGATCCGTACAAGGGCTTCTTTCACCAGGGCCGACACGGCAAGCCTTCGCTGGCACTCGATCTGATGGAAGAGTTCCGCCCGGTGATTGCCGACAGCGTGGTATTGACGCTCATCAACAACGAGAGCCTGACGCCCGACGACTTCATCATCTGGCGCGATGCGTGTCAGTTGACCGAGAGTGGGCGGAAGGCGTTCTTTCAGGCTTATGAGATGCGGAAAGCCACGGAGATCTCGCACCCGGTCTACGGCTACAAGATGTCGTATTCGCGGATGCTGGAAGTGCAGGCCCGCATGCTCGCGGCGTTCATTCGCGGCAGCATCCCGACGTATACCGGCTTCATGGTCCGGTGAGACAAACGGGGATTTCGCGGTTCACCAAGTGCAATCGGATGGATGAAATGTCGATGTGCGATTTCGGTTGTTTTGAAGCAAAAAATTTGCATGAGGAGCGAGCGAAAACGCAAATAAATACTGAACTTATGACCAGTTCTCATTATTTAGCTTCGTTTGGCAGAATCGACCATTTTTATTGAAGATTCGCAGCGAGTCACTGATGCAATCATTATATTAATATACTTTTAATATAAAATAATTATCGCGTATTTGCAACCAATATACCAAACGCGACTACGATAAAACGAGAATCTGATGTCTGCTTGCGACCGTTGTTCGTTGAAGCAGGCCACCGTGTTTCGCGTTGAAGATTGCATGTCCAGTGAGCTGAGCGATCCGCAACAAAAACCGTGGAGGATTGTCGAACTTCGACTTTAGCCGCGGAAAGATGTTGTGTTGGGGTGGCTACTGCGGCTTGAACAACCTTCGGAAGCAGTGGAACTCCCACGCTGATCCGATTCGCAGCGACCGACCAATTGTTGGGTGTTGTGATGGTTTGGCATATTGAGTGTGGAGTGCGGCGATGGACTCTTATCTGGTCTGTTACGACATCTCGGACGCGAAGCGACTTCGCAAGGTGGCGCGGTGCTGCGAGGATTATGGGTATCGGAAGCAATTGTCGGTGTTTTTATGTCGAGTATCGACAACTGACTTTGTACGCTTGCGTTCGCGATTGTACGATCTTATTGATTTGAACGAAGATCAGGTATTGTTTATCCCGCTGACGGAGTCGGGCTTGCAGCGCATGGAATCGCTCGGCCGACCGACGGATGCGCATGATAAAAACGATGTGGTAATGGTGGTGTGACGGAGGTTCGCCTGTGAATGAGAACGAATTTCGCACAGCATTTGGCACACTTGCAGAAACTCCCGGCCATTTTCCGTGGCAATGGGAGCTTTACAAGCGATTCGTTGCTGGTGACATCCCTTCGTCGTGCAACTTGCCGACAGGGTTGGGTAAGACTTCCGTCATTCACGTCTGGTTGCTCGCACTAGCAACTAGCCAGAAGTTACTTCCGCGCCGACTCGTATATGTGGTGAACCGTCGCACGGTAGTGGATCAGACGACAAACGAAGTGGAGAAACTCCGGACGAACCTGTCCAAGATTCCAGATGTTTACGCCTCGCTGCGCAAAATGTGTGCAGTTCCTTCCGACCCTCCACTTGCGATTAGCACACTTCGCGGACAGTTCGCGGACAACCGCGAATGGAGCGCGGACCCGTCGCGGCCAGCGGTTATTTGTGGCACCGTGGACATGATCGGCTCGCGTTTGCTATTCAGCGGCTATGGCTGTGGCTTCAAGACTCGCCCATTGCACGCGGGATTCCTCGGACAGGATTCGCTGCTCGTTCACGACGAAGCGCACTTGGAGCCGGCGTTCCAGTGCCTCATTGAAGCGATTCGTGACGAACAGAAGCGCGAACCAACCCCACTTGGAAAATGGGCGCGATTGAAAGTGATGGAACTGACCGCGACCTCGCGCGCCGGTGACACGAAGCCGTTCACGCTGACCGATGCCGACCACAATAACGCGACTGTTCTGAGACGCATCAATGCGGCGAAGACGATTCATTTCCACGAGAACGAAGACGAGAAAAAACTTACTGACGAGATCGCGGAACTCGCGCTGAGGTACGAAGAATCCGGGCGAGTGGTTCTCATCTTTGTCCGCAAGGTCGATGACGTCGGAAAGATTGTCAAGAATCTGCCGTTGGAGCGAACGCGACAGCTCACGGGAACACTTCGTGGCCTCGAACGCGATGAGCTGGTTAAAGATGCGATCTTCAAGCGGTTCTTACCGAAGGCCGAAGAAAAGGACGAAACGGTGTATCTCGTTTGCACAAGTGCGGGCGAAGTCGGCGTCAACATCTCATCGGATCACCTCGTCTGCGACCTCTCGACGTTCGAGAGCATGGCCCAACGGTTCGGTCGCGTGAACCGCTTCGGTGAGCGTGCCGACACCGAGATTCACATTGTATACCCGAAAGAAACCGACTTCGACGAGAAGGACGAATTCGACGTGCGGCGGAAGCGAACGCTCGCGCTGCTCCGCGAATTGAAAGGCAACGGAAGCCCAGCGGCACTGGAAAAACTGCAAAAAGCTAAACGCGAGGGTTCCGGCACCGCGACGATGAGCGGCGACCAAACCGCTGCGCTACGGGACTACATTCTCGAAGCCTTTAGCCCACCGCCGACGATCTTGCCCGTCTCCGACATCCTGTTCGACGCGTGGGCACTCACGACGATCCGCGATAAACTTCCCGGTCGCCCGCCGGTCGAGCCGTACCTGCACGGCATCAGCGATTATGACCCACCCCAAACCACTGTCGCGTGGCGCGACGAAGTCGAACTCCTGACGCCCAAACTCCTCAAACTGAACAGACTCGATGCCGAGACCGCCCTTGAACTGTTCCCACTCAAACCACATGAGGAATTGAGCGGCCCGACTTATGGAAGAAGCAAGGTATTCGAGCAGTTGGAAGAGATCGCCACACGAGACGCGAAACGGGAGCCGGACAAGCGGTTCTTTGCGTGGGTAATTGACCCCGTTGGCATGGTTACGATCCGCACGCTTGCTGAGTTGGTGCAGAAGGACAAGCAGAACAAACCGCTGGTCGCGCTGGGAGGGTGTACGGTATTGCTCCCGCCTGGCGCGGGCGGGCTGTCCGGCGGTCTGTTGAAGGGCGATGAACCGCACACACTGGAGACCGATTACGATGTGAGTAGCAAGTGGTTCTTGGACCCGGAGCGAACGAAGCGCCGTCGTTTCCGCACACAAGACAGGGACGACCCGGAAGCAGAGGGGATGCGAGTAGTTCGCCGCATTGATATCCCCGCGACCGATGATGACGAAAACTTGGAAGGGTGGCCGTGGTATTGGTTTGAACTTCCGCGCGGGGGTGATGACGACGGCTCCAAGGCCGCTTCGTCCCCAAAGCCCATTACGTGGGACCACCACACGAAGGATGTGACCAACAACACTGAACGAATCGCTACGGCGCTCGAACTGCCCGATGAATTAAGGCATGCGCTGGTTCTCGCGGCGCAACTCCACGACTTGGGCAAGAAGCGAGATGTGTGGCAGCGATCGATTGGCAATCCGAACCCGAAGGGGCCTCCTTGGTACGCGAAATCTGGTCGCGCGTGGAAGACACGTGAGATAACTGACTACCGCCACGAATTCGGTTCTCTCATCGACACCGAAAACTCGGAACGGAATGAGCAGTTCGCAGAATTCACGGCGCTCTCCGGCGATCTGAAGGCGTTCGTATTGCACTTGATCGCAACGCACCACGGCTACGGTCGCCCGCACTTCCCGAACGACAGGGTGTTCGACCCGGACTCGCGGGGCCGAGACGTTGAGCAGGTCGCCCGCGAGGTGCCACGGCGGTTCGCGAGGTTGCAGCGCAAGTACGGTCGCTGGGGACTGGCATATCTGGAATCGCTCTTGCGCGCCGCGGACTACGCCGCCAGCGAGAATCCATCCGAGTTCATGAAGGAGATGTCATGAGCTTCAGCGTCAAGGTAGAGCCGACGAACCCCGGCCAGTTCTTCGCGTGCTGCGGCTTGCTCGAACTCGCAGACCGCCTGTGGGATGGAGCGGAAGGTTGGTTCGCGGACGGGATGTTTCAAGTCGCGTGCGATGGGATGTTGAGGGATCTGCTGTCAATCCTTGTGATGGACCCACCAACTTCAATCGCCCGATTCGAGGGAAACGGTTTGGAGGTGCAACCGATCATTGCCCCGCTCGCATTTACGTTCGATGGTGGTTCGACGACAGCGATCATTTTGGACTATTGGACACGGATTGTCGTACTGAAGGGTGTGCCACAGGTCATCTCGAATTCGCCGTGGAACTTCTGGTCGGGTCAGCAAACCTCGCTCCGCATCTGGTCCGGGTTACGCCTGGAACTCGCCGCCCAATTAGCCCGTTTCACCACGGAGGACTTCGAGGCACCATTCACCCAACGATTATTCCAGAGGGGACGCTTCGGATTCGACCCCGGACCAGCGTGGAATGCCCTAGATGTCGGGTTTTCGCCGAATGAGCATAACTTGGAGGTCGAATCGTCACCGGCCGTAGAAATGCTCGCAGCGATTGGTCTCCAGCGCTTTCGCCCCGTGATGAGTGATAACCGCGAGTCGTTCGACTACTTCACGTGGCGCTCTCCATATTCGCCCGTCGTTGCCGCCGCCGCGATGGCCGGGACGATGCTGGATGGGAGTACTGTTCGCTATCGCGGTTCCGTGGTGAGTCGCGGCCAGTACGCCGCACTCGGCTTCTCTTACCCTATTCGATAAGGAGTTTCTGATGAGTGAGCTGAGCAAGTTTGACGACTGGTTCGGCGACAAAGGTCCGGCCGCGTTGGTCATCCGTGAACACCTGATACCGGTTGAAGGTGCGGACGGAGTCTTCTTCCCAGCGACTTATGCCGCTCAGCAAGGGGCGGACAAGGATAGGGAGAAATTCCAGGGTGGTTATAACCTCGACATTTTCCCCGACGGCACGAACGTCTGCTTGGTGGACAGCGTCGGATCACAGGCGAACCGCATCGAGCCGCTGTTCGCAACGAGCGAGTATGCCGACCTCGTCCCGCAAATCGTCGTTACCTTCCCCGAGAAGGGGCTTCGGCTGAACTTGCTTCACGCCAACCACCGGGCCGCCGACGCCATCATCCGCTGTTCGCCCTTCGAGCAGGAACTCCGGACAGCGTTTCAGGAAGTCTTGCGCGGCAACGCTGAGAAACTGGCGCAGTTCGCGCCGACCTCGCTCGTATTCGGTGTGTGGGACTCCCGCGACACGTCCGCGAAGGTGCCGCGCCTCCTGGCGTCCACGATTCGCGCCTTCAATGTTCGGGGCCACACCCGCTCGGCCAACTTCCTCACGCAGATGACGATCGATCTCGCCAAACTCGGCATCTTGCCCGGCGCGGAGTCGAAGGACGGGTTCGCCAACGCGCTCGCCTCCAGGGCACCGGGGGGCATCCAACTCATGCCGAACGGTTCGATCCGACGCGACGCCACGGTCGGTCTCGCCGCCCTTCGTCGCTTGGCGGTTCTCGAAGCCGATGGCACGCTGTCCGTGGATCGAACGAAGGCCCTGCGCCGATACATCCTCGGCCTCACGTTGGTCGCTCTGACAGCCCCGCAGGATTCCTATCTGCGGCAGGGATGCAACCTCGTACCTGATTGTGACAAGCCCCGCGAGTTCAAGGTGGTAAATTTAGATGGCACCCGACCGGACGCCTCGATCAGCCACGAGGAGGCTGTGAAGTACGTCCGCGCGGCGTTGAAAGAGTTCCGCATCGGCAAAGACCGGGAAGAGCGGTTCGACGCCACGCTCGCCGAAAAGGCTGGAGAGGCGAAACCGGAAAAAGTGAAGGGCGAGGTCATTTCGGTCGATGTGGACGGCAAAAAATTCAAGCTGAGGGTTGGCCGTGGAAAAGAAATCGAGATCACGGCGACCAATACGACGGCGATCACGAAAGGTAAGGATGCCACAACATTTGAAGCCGCAGTAACGGTTGGGGCGACGTTGAACCTCGAAGTACTGAGCGGCGTTGCCGTCACCATCACCGGTAAGAAATAACGGAGAACGTCATGTCGAACGTCCTCTGCATTACTGTCCGGTTTCTCGACCCGATGCCGCAGTTTCATGGGCGGGCCGACGGAGGGGAGCCGGAGTGGCCACCGTCGCCATTGCGGTTATTCCAGGCACTCGTCGATGCCGCCGCGAGCCGTTGGCGCGATCTCAGGTTCGACGATTATGCAAAGCCGTTTCTGAGGTGGTTAGAGAAACAGGCACCGCCGAC
>DASZJS010001024.1:0-5584 GCA_035947935.1 Gemmata sp.
TCGTGGGTGTCGCTCACAACCCCGATCCGCATGGTGTACCCGCCGAGCCCGTGGAAAGAATCACTCCACCTCTCACTGTAACAAACTGCCCCTGACTCGGGGAGCGCGGTTTGTTGAAGGTACTTTTGGAGTCCGCTACGAATGAGGTAACAATTTGCGCCATCACCGCCTTGGCGAAGTATGCAGCGTTCGTCTAGCGTGACCAAAACCAACACGCATCCTGACCTGTTACTCAGGCGGCCATTTTCTGAAGCGTAGCTCTTGCGTCGTGGAACCGATCATTTCGCCCGCGCGGGCAGGCGTGCGTCGTACTCGCTTGCCTATTCAATAAGCTGTATCTTTCTAGCATCTTTTCCGGAGGTAATTGTGGAGAAAAGAGTTACGTCTATAAGTAGTGTCCCGAGATTCATTGATTGACGGAAGTCCTTGCTGGAAAATATTTTCCAGATTCGACATTTTGGACAACTACAGCACCGAGTCCAATCCGGATCTCAAATCCAACGGTATGAATAATACATAACTTATTATATTATAACAACTTATATGCATCATTTTGGTTGCGAAGATTGTAGCTCTGAAAGAGATCGATTCTGGAAATCAAAATCAAATTACACTCTCGGTCAACTGCCACCTGCGCTTGGACCACGACCGTTGGCTCTGACGCCATGGCCAAACAATAGTTAAGAGGAGCCCCTCTACGCTTTGTTGGCTCTTCGGGTACAATCGTTGTGTTGAACCGCGCTCGCCGATTCTCCAATCAGGAGTCCCTCATGCTGTCTCTCAAAATCGTTGGGTTGTGTTTTGTGGTGCTTGGTGTTGTTGCCAGCGGGGCAAGAGCTGCCAACCCCATCGTGGTCATGGAGACCAGCATGGGCACCATCAAAATCGAGTTGTTCGAGGACAAGGCCCCGGTGACCGTGAAAAACTTCCTCTCATACGTCGAAGATAAGCACTACGATGGGCTGATCTTCCACCGGGTGATCGAGACTTTCATGATTCAGGGCGGGGGATTTGAGCCGGGGTTGAAGAAGGAGAAAAAGACCAAAGACCCGATCAAGAATGAGTCGGACAATTCTTTGTCGAACACCCGAGGAACGCTTGCAATGGCGCGAACCTCGGAACCCAACAGTGCCACTTCCCAGTTCTTCATCAACGTCAAGGACAACACGTTTCTGGATCGGGCCATGGCGCGAGACAAGGTTGGGTATTGCGTCTTTGGTCGGGTGATCGAGGGAATGGATGTGGTGGACAAGATCAAGGCAGTCAAGACCAGTACCAAGATGGGCATGGACGATGTGCCCGATAATGATGTGGTCATCAAGTCCGTCCGTCTGAAGGATAAGCAATAACTTCACGTTGGTTTATTTGAACTGTAAGGGGCAGGAAGTAAAACGCTGGTGAGCATCACCAGCGTTTTACTTCCTGCCCCTTACAGTTTGAATTCAGAAGTTATTCGGCTGGTTCGATCTCAGCGCTCATGGAACCCTTGCAGTGGGGAATGTTAGGATCTGGCCCGAAGGCGTGGATTTGATCGCGTTTCAACTCGGCGCGTTCCATGCTGGTCGTACAGACGATGGCCCGTCCTTGAGTATCCACCACTTTCGCCAGTTGGTACCCCTTCTCAACCGGGTGACCGAACAATTGCTTGAGCATTTCGATGACATACTGGTAGCTGTGGTCGTCATCGTTTAACAGAACGACGTTGTATGGCGGTTGCCGACGTGTTTTCTGTTCCTGCTCGACCTCCGTGTCTGGGATTGTGGTTGTTTCGGACATCGTTGCTCTCCCACTCGATTTTTGCTCTCGGCGATCGGTTGCTCGTTATTGGCCCCAGCAACACGGAACTGAAAAGCGTGGCGAAATCCATGACTCCCCAACCGAAAGCCGATCGCTCAAACCTGTAACTTGACGGACGCGGCAGCAATTGGCCGGGTCAGGCTTGTGACTGGAGTCCGGCCAGCCTCCAGTCGTCCGAAACAGACAACGGCGATGTCGTCGTTCTGCGGTTGCCCGTTGGAATGCTTGCGAACTGCATTCACCAGCCGTTCACCCAGGAGTTTTGGCAGGTTGCCTTCGATCGGTACTTCATCCTCTGGGATCAAGTATTTGTCCACTGTTTCCTGCCCGAACATCAACCCGTCCGGGTTCATCGCATCGGTCACCCCATCTGTGAAGACGGAGACCACATCGCCCGGTTCCAAAGTGAGAGTAACGGCTTCATACTCGAATCCCGGCACGACTCCCAGCGGGAGCCCGGTCGCCTCGCTCGAAATCGTTTCCCCGAGTGTTCCCTTCGAGGCAGAGTACACCCTTGGGTTCATGTGTCCAGCGTTGACCACCACGAGTTGGTGATTGATGGGGTCGAGAATCATCGCGGCGAGGGTCACAAAACGGTCTTGAAGCCCTCCGCGGAACATCTGTTCGTTCAGCAGGGAGATGGCCTTCCCGGGATGCGACTCCGTGACAAGGCAGAACCGCACCTCCGAACTCAGCTTGGCAACCAACAGGGCAGCAGGAACACCCTTCCCGGCAACATCGCCCAGAACGATCGCCACGCGCCCACCCGGAAGGGGGACGAAGTCGTAGTAATCGCCGCCGACGGTCTGGGCCGGTGAATAGTGCGAGAAGAATTCGTAACCGCTCACGTCGGGCAAGGTCTGGGGAAGAAACCCGAGCTGCACCTTTCGGGCCAGTTCGATCTCCTGTTGCTCTTTTTCTCGAGTCAGAACGGTCTCGTGGAGCCGTCCTTTCTCGATCGCCACACCAGCGAGATTCGCAACAATTGTGAGTAAGTTGAGATCGTCGGTAGCGAACTTTTTGGCTCGGTCCTGCGTGTCGAGTTGAATGGCCCCAAGTGGTTGCCCATCGGAGGTCGCTAGCGGAACGCACATCACCGACCGAATTTTGAACTCCGCGATACTTGCGGCCGGTCCCAGGGATGTGTCGCTTGAGGCATCTTCGCTCAGATACGATTGCATCGACTCGATTGCTTTTCGCACGATGGTCTTGCTAAAGCGGCTATCGTCTCCACCCAATCGCCTGTGCCTTGTGGCTTTTGCGATCGGCTTGCCAGACTCAAGAAGGATCACGAAGCACCGATCTGCCTGCTTGAAGACTCCAAACAATGTCTCCGCCACCTGGGGTAAGAGAGATTCGAGATCGAGCATCTTGGCCAGGTTGGTACTGATTTCCAACAGCGCCCGGAGCCGGTCTGAGGGTGCGACCTGGAGAAAATCCAGCGCGCTGACCTTTCCCTGGGTAGCCTCGATCGTCGTCATCCCACTCGTCTCTTCGTCATCGGTCTCCTTCTCCCTCGTCATGTCCATCGGGAGAGGCCGCGGTTTTTGCCGATCGTCGCGAAACTGGAACATAAAATCGCAAATCTTGATCCGATCATCCCCCTTCAGTGGAGTCCGAATAGCAACTTCCTTGCCGTTCACGAACGTGTGATTGCGGCTTTTCAAATCCTCAATAAAGAACATGCCGTGTTGCGTGGTGATTTTAGCGTGTTCGCGACTGACCGCGTGGTGAGGGATAACGATCTGACATCGGTCCGCATCGCGGCCTATGATTTGCAGATCGCCGGTCAGCGCAATCGTTTTGTTGGGGGTAGCCCCTTCAGGAGACTTCAACAGGACGAGGGAAGGCATGTGAAACGTCCGGAGTACAAACTCAAGGGGTAGGAAATCAACTCCGACATCCCGATGAACGCGACGAACATTCACCACCGGATGTTACACTCGACCCCCGTAGAACGCAAGGAACACCGGGGAAACGACTGTCTTTTGTGGAGCAACTGCGCGACTCACTTCGCGCTATCGGATTGACCAACTGATTAATCCAGGTATGAAGCCGGTACCTCGTTTGGCAACCAACAAAGAATACATTGTGAAACGTCGGGAATGTTCTCAACATGGTGCTGGGCGACCAGAGGCGGGGCGATACTCAGAATAATAACGACCGGCAGACCACCGGCCGGACATGAAAACACCGTAGCCCGCACGCAGCACCCGAACGTGGAAAAATCGCTGAAAATCGAGAGATGCCCAGCCGACTTCTCAATTCTCTGTTTTCAACTTGGAACCTTGATCTCGGGCAAAATATTTGTGGCGTTGAAACGAACTTCTCTTCTGACTGAAACCCACCCTCAGTTACTCTGGTATTCTCTGTCAGAGGAATATATGTGACAGCCGACGCCGCGCTGGTCTGCCGCTGTCTTACAGGAGATCCAACCGCTTGCCGAGAGATGGTCGAGCGGTTCCGGACCGATATTTTCGCGGTTTGTCATCGGTTGCTGTCCCACGCACACGATGCCGAAGATGTTACCCAGGAGGTATTCCTCCGGATATTCAGGAGTCTGCGGCGATGGGATGAGACGCGCCCACTGCGTCCGTGGGTTTTGGGAATTACAGTAAACCGTTGTCGGACATGGATGGGCCGACGGGCCAAAAACCCGGAACTCGCCGATTACCTTCACGAGACACCGGATCACCGGCCAACCGATGATTCGACTGAACTTCGAGTCGAGATTCGTGCCGCGGTCGATGATTTACGCGACGAGTACAAGGAGGTGTTCGTCCTATTTCATGAGTCCGGCCAGAGTTATGAGGAGATCGCCGATGCCGTTGGCCGCCCAGTTGGAACTGTGAAGACATGGCTGCACCGCGCCCGACTCGAACTCCTCGACCGACTCCGGAGCCGAGGGCTTGTTCCGGACGAACCGACTGCCGAAACCCCACGCCCGGGGAATCGACAATAATACGATGGTTATGATGCACACTACCGACTTCGATGCCGAAGATCACTCTCTTCCTCCAGTCTGCCGCCAGACATTGGACCAGATGCAATGCGTTCTCGATGGAGAACTCCCCGGCACCGCTCTCGATGTCGATCCACATCTCTCATCTTGCCCCGCTTGCCGGGAACGAATCGCCGCTGCGAAGCTTTTGTTCTCCATCCTGTCGATGCCAGTCAATGTGACTCCCCTTCCCACCGGATTAACCGATAAGATCGTCACCTCTGTCCTTGCTGACCGCCAGGCCGAGAGACGGACGCAGATCCGTCAGCGAGCATACACTTTGACTGGTGGGTTGGCCGTTGCCGCAGCTGTGTTTCTTGCTGTGTGGCTCCAGTGGTTCGATACCTCACACAAAAACAATTTGACCCAGAATCCAGAGATCGCGACTGCCCAACCGACGAATCCGAATCCCGAACTGCCACGCCTCTCAACAACGTCGCGACCGGTTCGTCTTGGGGACGAGTTTTCCAAGGCTGAGCACGCACTTCTAGGCTCATCGAGACCCATTACCGAGCCAGCCACAGTCGCTCCTCAAGTGCTGGTAAGACTGACCGATGTATTGACCCGTCCTTCCGAACCAACCCCCGAATTTGAGCCCGCCCGGATGTCGCTGATCGAGTTACCCGAAGCCGCTCGTACAGGGTTGCAGCCCGTTACGGCCACTGCACAGAAAGCGTTCGCCCGTCTGTTACGAGACGTAGGTGCAGTTCAAACGTCTGCGAAGCCGAATTGACTTTGTTAGTGAATTGGGAGTTGTGGATTGGAAGTTGGATTGTGACTCACAAA
>DASZJS010001025.1:0-14387 GCA_035947935.1 Gemmata sp.
GGAGGCAACACAACTCCTCTCCCAATTACCCATCGTTACGATCCCTCTTTGGGTTGTCGAGCCGCCCCATCACCCCGAGATAATCACCCGCCGATCCTGGACCGTAACACGTCCCGCAGCGATCAGGTTGATCGCCTCCGGGTATGCTTCGCATTCGGCCTGGAATACGCGCGCGGCAAGGGTGTCCGCATTGTCTCCTTCCTTCACCGGGACGCACTTCTGGACCAGGATCGGGCCGGTGTCGTAAGTATCATCGGCAAAGTGAACGGTGCAACCGCTAACCTTCGCGCCATAGGCCAGAACCGCCTCGTGGACATGATGCCCATACATCCCCTTGCCTCCGAACGCCGGTAATAGCGAGGGGTGGATATTCAGAACCTTCTGCCGGAATTCTTCCGGGATGGGAAGCAGGTGCAGCCAGCCCGTAAAACAGACGAGATCGGGGTTGAAGGACCGGATTGCCGTCCAGACGCGATCCGCGCGCCCACCACTCGCCAACTCATGTCCTCCACTCGCAACGACCGATACCGATAACCCCGCTCGTTTGGCTCGTTCGACCCCTAAAACGTCTGCTCGACTGGATACGACGCCGACGATTTTGGCATCGAGTGTACCCATCGCAATGCGGTCAATCAGGTTCTGGAGGGTCGTTCCGCCTCCCGAAATCAGGGTAACGAGGCGGATTGGCGTTGTCATGTGTTGCGATCCCGTAACGAGTTCCGACAGAATCGTCGTTGATGGCCACCGTGGGCTTTGTCTACGGTCGCCGTTGTTTTATGCTGAAGGGATGCCCGGAGTAAAACCGGGGGCGGAAAGGAACGGCCCGCGGATGGATGGCATCTTCCACGAACTGTCTCGCAAGATCGACCCAGCCAAGCTGCTGGGCTACCTGAATTTCTCCGATGGTCGGCCAGACCCGAAGTTTCAGAAGGGGCTCGCCGATGTCGTCGGGTTTCTTCTGGAAGACGATGAGCCGGTCCCTTGGGAAGCCGTACATCGGTGGCTGACCCAGTCGTTACAGGAACTCGAAGCATCCGGATCACCGGCGTTCCGCGATGCAACTCAGGTCCGAGCCGCGATCGATGTGGCCTTCGGGCAACTTCCCCCAGCATACCGCGCTCACCATGCGGACCTGCTCGCTCACCAGCCGGATGCCGAGTTGTTCGCGCCGTTCTTCCTGGTTCGCGTCTGCGAGGCAGTGGTGCGCCAGGGGCCGCCCTGGGATGAAACAGCGCGGCTTGTGTCCGGTGCCCTTTCCTTCCTGAACGACTACGTGGGGTATCGCCCGATCGCACTTCTCGAAACGCGGCCCAATACCGAGTTTTACTCCCACGAGAAGATACGTCCGGTTCCCGTTTATCTCAAGGGTGTCGGGGTTGCGCAAGGCAGGTATGCCGATCTCATCCGCCCGGCCCTCGAACTCCTGGCCAAGACCGATCCGGTGTTGCTGGAAGAAGCCAGCTTCATTCCGGACCACCTGGATGAGCTGGCCTTCGATCCACGGGCACACGATCACTTCCACCCGGTCAACAAGCGGCCAAACGTGCTGTTTGGAGAATGGGACCCTCACACTATCGATGGCCGCGGGTACTATCGACGCTTCGTACTTCGTCAGATGACACTTGACACATTGTTGACGTGGGTTGATCCCACGGCTGGGCCGGGTGGCGACAAGGCCGAACGGCTATTCGAGGCCGCGGCCGTACTGGCCGGTACGATCTTGATGGGTGCCGGAGTGAGCGGATCTGGACCGACCTACCACGATTCCTCCGTCACTCTCTCGAAACTGGTTCCACGAATCGCCCGATACCGGGATGGGTTCTATCAGCGGCTTCTCAAAGCCCTGCCTGGACCACACGGGGAACGGCTTCGGGAGGAAGCCGAGAAGCGGCAACAGCCATTTGCCGGCGTCCGGCAATATCTGAATCAGGCGATTGCCACGCAGCGGGCCGCGCACCTTCAAGATCGTCGGCTTGCACAACTATACGCTGCGATGGGTTATCCCTCCGCCGCACGGGAGCAGGCCGCGAAAATCGCTGCTCCCGCCGTGCGGTTCGGCACCGAGATTCGCATTCGTCAGACGGAAGCCGGGTTCGCGGCCGACCGCACCCAACCTGCCGATGCCGCTCGCTTGCTCGGGGAAGTGGAAGACCTGCTTCGCCGCGGTATCGATTGCGGAGCATTGATCGATCCGTGGAACATCCTGGGCTATCAGGGGTTGTTCCCGATCTTCCCCGGTCGGGAAGATACGGTTCGCGATCCCCGTGCTGAAGAACTCATTCATCAGATCAGTCGACAGTTCGATCTCTATGCGAAAACCGCTGCTGCCGCGGCTGTTGCCGGTGATGAGGCAACCCGAGAGCGAACGATCGCGGCGATGCGCGACTTCGCGGGATGGTGGGATCGCTTCGCTGCGGCCACGGTCACCGATCTGCCGCGGGTGGTTGGCGGCGAACGAGCAGATGCCGCGGAACACGTTGCCGCAGCGCTGACGGCATGGTCGCTGCGGACACCGAGTTCCAACGATGTCTCGTTCTGGCGGCAACATCGGGAAGGATTCACGAGTCCGGCCGCGTTTGCTCAGGTGATTGAACCGCTGATTGCCCGACAGGAATACCGGGCTGCGATGGCGTTGCTCATGACGTGGCTGTCCGAGGGCGAACTGGTCCCGCTGGAGGAGCCATCGGCTTCCTTTGAAGGACTATGCGAGCGCTGGGTGCGAGCCGTGGCGGCAGCCGAAGTGGTGCCTGCCCTGGCTCGGGCGTCCCTGGTGCGCCGATTCTTCGAGTTGTTGGAGGCGAACGCGAACGAATCCTGGCTGGCACCCGACGAGTGGCTTCATACGCCGGATGATGAAGAAGAGGACGATGAGGCAGGGGAGTTCGAGTCCGCTTACGAAGGGATGACGTACAAGGACTCGGCAGACGATGGGGAAGAGGGATCGGTTGCCGGTGGAGGAGACGACCGACTCCCAGGCGATTTCCCCCTCGAACCGGAGGCCGAATCGCTCGAAGAGCGGCTTCGGTTCCTGTACGCCGTGGCCAAGCTGTGGCGGCTCGCGGCTCGTCCCGATTTGTGGCCGCGGGATGATCCCGCGGGCCAGGATGCCGTTGCGGGATGGCTGGCATCCGCTGGCCGCACGCACGAAGCCCTCACCAATTTCCTGAACCGGGTCACGGCAATCCCCATTCCGGACCCTGCTGGCGGACACGAAGGGATGATCGAGTTCGATCGTCGGCGGGCACTCAAGGGCCATATTCTCGATCTTGGTGTTTCGGCTTGTGTGGAAACCGGGCGAGCGGCCCGGGCTCTCTCGGCGGTGTTGACGCCCGGACCTGAGTTGCCCGCTGCCGAGCGGGCAAACTCCAAGCGTCAGGACGAGGATGCTTCGCCTCGTGCATGGGAACCGCTATTGGTGCGGATCGAGCGGGCTACCCGGCGTGGGAATACAGCCGGGGTCCGGTCGGTTCTGTCCAGCTTCATCGGCTTGTTCCGCGGCGAACCACTTCTGTACTGTCCGCCATCCGATGGAGGTAAGCCCCAGGAAGTGTTGCGTGCCCAGACTGCTCTGCACGTTCTTGAAGACCTGCTCACGCAACTGCCCCGGCTGGGGTTGCTCCGCGAGACGTTCCATCTCACCAAACTGGCCCGACAGATGGAGTGGAATAACCCGCCGGATGGTCGCCGCGTCAGCAGTTTCGATCAACTCTTCCGGACAGCGTTAACCGGTGCGGTCGAAACGCTGATCGCCGCGGCTGCTGAGGGGGGCGAGGATGCCGGTCCCGATGGCCCGCTCTCCGGTATGCTCTTTCAGCTTGCCGAGGCGTTCCAGGATCTTTGGGTGCAGCACAGCCAGTCGCTCCGGCTATCGGTGTTGGAATCAGTGAACGATGACGATGATTGGGAGCCGGTTCGGACCTTCGTGAAGAAGTACGGGAGTGATCTGTTCACGGTCCCATTCCTCGGTGTGTCGAACATGCGGGGTATTCTGGCACGCGGTATCGAGGCGTGGCTCGACCACGAGGTCGAACGCAACGAATCCGAACGCCGCCCGAGGTTGATCGAAGACTGGGCTAGCGGAAACATCGATCGGTCTCGCACCTCGCGGTCGGCGGAAATGGTCATGCAGGCTCTGATCGAGCATTACGATGAGTATCGGGACTACAACACGACGACAACGCAGTCCGATTACGGCGAGAACATTCACATTCTGCTCGATTTCCTGCGGGTGAAGGTTCGTTACGACCGCTATGCGTGGCGGATGCGTCCACTGGCTCTGGCTCACGAGGTCTTGTGCAAGAGGGGCAACGATGCACTTGCGATTCGCTGGCGCGAGTTCATCGTGGACAAGACGGCGGGACTGGCGGAAGACCTCCTCGACCGGCTTGGGGCGCTGGAGATCCGGCATGGGCTACGATTGCGAACCGTTCGGGACCGGCTGGAGGAGCGATTCCTGATGCCCCTGGAGATCGATCAGGCCGCAGCGCGGATTGCATCCGCCGCCGAGGCAGCACGAGGCGGGCAAGGCGAAGATAACCCGGCATTCGCACGTCTGAAGGCGGCCATCGAGCCGCTGGCGGGGAATGTGAGTGGTGTGGGGTTGGATGTGCCGGTCTGGATTCGGCGACTGGAAGAGGCGCTTCGACAAACCCGGACGCGGGATGTAGCTGAGACTGAGGAAGCCGTTCGTCTTGCCCCAGGGTTGGACTTCGAGGAGCTGCGCCGACAACTCGCGGACTGGGACAAGCCGCTGGGAGAATAAACGACCGTCGCGAAGCAATCTCCACTCTGTTTGAGAAAAGCCCGCCGCCCTGCGGTGGCTCAATCTTTACCCGTAAATTGCCGAATTCCCTGACAGACGGGGGAATTAAATGACAGGGTTATTCTTCCGGAATACCTTCAAAAAGATCTTTCATTGTTCCCGTTGGCCTTGGTGGGGGTGGGGCGGTTGGCGGTGGTGGATCAGGAAGCGTGTTGATGAGAATGGAATTCAGTTTGGCATGTAGTGCCACTGCATGGCACCCAGGATCTCCAGTGAGGAAGTAGCCCACTGAATGCTGAAGAGCGATGGCAACGATCAATAAGTCAGCTTTTAGCGCAATTCGATCATGGCTGGTTTGTCTAGCAACATCACCAAGTCGTCGGCCTGCGGCATACGATCGTCCCAGATTAGCCGAAATACTGGCGGTCATTTCATCAAAAGCGGGGACAAACATTGTGCTGCCGACAACACGATGAATCTCTGAATCTAGTTCCGCTTGATCGGCTCTCCAAAGATATTCCGACAAGGCAACTGCTGGAAAAGCGATTCGCAGAGGGCTATTCAGTCGAATAAAAGCCCTTACACGATCGCGATGAACTGCGACGTTAGGAGGAGGGTTACTCTGGAATGCTGCAATTGCAGCATTGCAATCAAGACAAATCACCGGACTCCTCCGGCATATCCTCGACCTGTTTTGGATCGGTTGGGTCAATGTTGTCCCATACACCACCTGTTGCTTTAGTCATCTCCTCAATTACATCATCCACATCAACCGGCTTGAGAAGTCTAGATCCTTGCACTTTGAACTTTAGAAGACGAGTTGGAACAGAAAAGCGTTTTGGGTCAATCACCCATTCGCCCTGACCTTTAAGAATCGCATCACGATAAAGATGATTGCCAAGTTCTCTTGCAGCTTTTTCTCCGCTCAACTGCAAGGTCACATCTTGACCAGAACCGAGTAGTTTTACCCGTGCGGTTGGCGTTTTTCCTCCGACTCGAAAGACGCGGGCAGCGATCTCGGATTCAAATTTTCGGGTAGGGTACACATCCAAATCCGGGGGGGGGTGAGACGCCGTGAAGACCGGTGTTGTCACGCCATTAACGAGTTGCACAGATAGTCCTCGTCCAATGGTGCGATTCAATCCCTTTCGGACTTGTGCAGCCGCCTCTGGAATAATTTGGTTATTCGCAAGACCTGCTAAGCCGGCTGTAATTTTGGAAACTGCTTGAGAAATGTCCCGGCCAACTTTGAATCTGTAGGCCACCCCAAAGGAACTGATTTGCTCGAAGTCGAGTACAGTTATGAGCGCTAGATATACTGTCTTGAGTTGGGGAATTCGGTTCTTTGTTCGTCGGCCACGAGGAACGGAGTATTCGTCCACTCCAGACTCAAGAATGGTGGCTTTTTCAAGATGTTCAAAAAGAGGGTCAATTTCAGAAAAATCAAGATCTTGAGCTGTGATCGAGCGACCTGAAAACTGCCCCCCGAGTCGGATTTCCAAAGTTTCGGGCATATCTCCACCGCGAGACAACTCGTTTATCTCTATTCTGCATTAAATGGACCGCTGTTCAAGATGTCAGTTTCAAGTTAGCAGCGAGTTCATCTCGCGGCAGTATACGACATCCTTATACCACACCCGGGAACTTGAGGACAGTTTCAGACGGTGCCATCATCTGTTAATGAAGGGCGATGAGAACGTGACGACGTCGGATTGTGTGGTAAAGCCTTGCGGTTGCACCCACACATGGGCCACGGCGACGCTCTGGCGAGCGCGGTTGCATCCTGGAATATCGAAGGCTTGATCGGCGGACCACACAACTCCTTCCCGCCACTCACCTGCCGCGACCATATCCCGTTATTGATTCCTGGCCGATGGATGTATTCCCGCCGCCTGCCTTTTTGATCGCTCGACGGATCTCGTCGGCCTCGTACTGCGTTCCGATCACGAAGACGTACTCGCTGTCGGGATCGGACTTCAGGCACCGGCAACCGATCTCGAAAGGCTTGGCGTCTCGGGGCAGTGGAGTTCCATCCGCATACCGGAAACTGATGTTCGGAGTGAGACCACGGCCGAATATCGGCGGCACAACAGCCTCGACCACCGCGGAGGCGGGAACGGTGCAAGAGAACAATCGCTGGTGGGGTGGGTAGGCGTAGTCGTTCTGGACGCGGACTGTGGCTCTCAATACTCCCCGATATCCCGTGGGAACGATCAACTCAAGAACTGGTCGCGGTTCGGCGAACATCTCCAGAATGACACTCGATGAACTCGATGAGGTTTGCTTGGCGGGTTGGTCCGTTTGCCGGGTCATGTATCCCTTGGCCATCAGTTCGTAGACAAGGGGAGTATCATTGGCTGGAGGCGCTGGGATATGAACCATTCCATCCGGTCCTGTGGTTCCAGATGTAACATCTGCGTGAGTAGCGTTGTGCCAGACGCGGACGTGAGCCCCATCGATTGGTGCCTGCGTTTCCGCATCGCGGACTTCCACATTCATTGGTGCCTGTGGATGCAGCATCTGACAGCCGGAGGCGGTGGCGAGAATCAGGAGCGTTTCGAGCAAAGCCCGGACGAGTCGATGGTTCCCCACGGACCACCTCCAGGTTTATAAAATTCAGGCCGAGTTACGAGCCGCCCCCACCACCACCTCGGCGACCACCGCCCTTACCACTGCTCTTATCGCTACCAGAATCGCTTCCGCCTGCTTTAACCGCGGCACGGCGGAATTTTTCCAGGTCCGCTCGCGTTCCAATCACGAAGAATTCCGTACGTCCTTCGCATCGCAACCACCGGAATCCAACCTCGTCATCCTTGAGATCCTGCGTGGGAATCAGGGCGTTGTCGTCCCCGTATCGGGCACAGAATACCAGCCCATGATCGCGCCGGAGAATCGGCGGACCCTCCACTTGAACCGATCCGTCTGTGGGGACATTGCGCGGGAACACGCGCTGACCAGGTTCGTAGACAACATCTTCCCGAATACGAACCTCGACCTTGATCAGCCCGCGATAGCCATTTACCACCATCAGTTCGACGGTTGGTACCGGCCCGCGGTAGACCTCCATCGCAATCTCGACAGGGCTTTGATGGCTCGTGGAGGACCAGAACGGGTTGGCTGCCTTGATTGCCCGGAGTGCATCGCCTGGCAGACCCTTCTGCTCAGGTAGGTAACCCGGGGCGCTGATCTTGACCTGCGGCAAGGCATCGTCGGCTGAGACAGCCCGAATCTGGGCAACACCATTGGGGTCTGTCTTGCCGGTTGAGTCTCGTGCGTGGGATGAGGAGTCGTCGGTGGGGTACAAGAAGACCACTTCGGCACCGGGAATGGGTGCCTTGGTCTCGGCATCCCGGATTGTCATTGCAACCGGTATGGACGGGTGCATCATCTGGCACCCGACCGCTGTGAAAATCACCAGCGGAAAGAGTACCAGTTGAGCAAGATGTCGAACGAGATCGCGCTTTCTCACAGGCCACCTCCCGGTGTCCCAGAGCGAGTGGTGCCACCTTACGATGGGAATTCGTCTGGCGGATATGACAACGCCCGGCTGCCCTGTCAACACGAAGAACGGGCCTTCTCCCTGTATGGGTTGCGCAAGGGCCGTCTTGACAGGAAACCTGGGGTAGGCGTATGGGAGTGGCTGCCCTGGCAACCATAAAGAGTATCCACAGCTAAGGAAGAATGGATGCGAACCCTCTTTTCCTCGATACCACTCGGTATTCTGGCATTGCTTCCCTTTGTGGGTGGATGCAGTTCCGACGACAATTCATCCTCCAATGTCGTCGTCGTGTATTCCTCCGTGGATGAAGAGGTCGCCAGACCGCTTGCGGAACAGTTCGAGAAGGAAACCGGCATCCAGGTCAAGCTCGTCAGCGATACAGAGAAAGCCAAGTGTAGCGGCTTACTCAACCGACTCATTGAAGAATCAGCGCGACCGCAGTGCGATGTCTTCTTCAGCGAAGACCCGGTGCGTGCGGCCATCCTGGCGAAACGAGGAATCGCCGCACCCTACCACTCTCCTGCCGCAACAGGACTGCTGCCGGAGTACTCGGACCCTGGCCATCACTGGACTGGCATGTCCGCGCGGGTTCGCGTCCTGGTGGTCAACATGAAACATCCGATCTTCAAAACCGAGCCATTGCCCACCAGCATCTACGACCTGGCCGACCCACGATACAAGGGCAAGACCTGCATCGGCAATCCTCTCTTCGGCACCACCACCGTGCATTGTCTCGCCATCTTCCAGCAACTCGGCGAGGACAAGGCCAAGGAACTGTTTGAAAACATGCTCAAGAACGAGGTGTCTCTCCTCGAATCCGATGGGGATGTGCAAGACCGGGTCGAGAAAGGGGACTTCGCGTTCGGCTTGACCGACAACGACGATGCGATGGAGGCGATTCGCGAGAGCAAAGGCAAAAAGATGACCATGGTGATTCCGGACGAGAAGGGATTGGGCATGCTGGCTCCCGACGCTCCGGTGCTGATCAAGAACGGCCCGAACCCCGAGAACGGCAAGAAGTTCATCGACTTCATACTGCGACCCGAATCGGAGGTCGCGCTGAGCAAATCGGCCTCGCAGATTCCTCTGCGTCTGGACCTGAAGCCACCGGAGGGATTCCCATACCCTTCGCTTGAGAAAATGCGCGGAATGAAGGTGGATTACATGGAACTTGCGGAACTACACGACAAGCTCGTTCCGGGTTACCTGAAGGACTGGGCGGATCGGAACAAGAATCGATGACCAGTTGCATGATTCTGGAGTGGCCGGGCCGCTGGCGGCTGGGGAGCGTTGCCGCGCTGCTGGCGCTGCCGATGCTGCCCACCCTCCCCCTGTTGTGGTTCTCTCTTGGTTCCGGGCACCGGTTTTCCTTGGGCGGTGCCGCGTTTGAACATGCTCTCGCGAACAGCCTGATCGTTGCCCTGATGGTCGCGCTCGGTTCATTCGCCTTCGGTCTGCCGATTGGCGTCCTGAACGCGCTCTACGACTACCGGCGACGCAAACTTCTGCTGACGCTCTCGATGCTCCCGTTGCTGTCGCCGCCGTTCCTGTGGGTGATCGGTTGGCGGGGTTTTCTGGAGTATTACAGTCGATCGTGGCTGCCGTTCATCTCGGGATATTTTGGCTGTCTCCTGGCGTTCCTCCCTGGCGCGGTCACGCTGGTCCTGTTCGCCACCAATGCCTCCACGGCTGCTCTTTCCGCATCGCAAGTGGAAGCCGCTCGCCTTGCGGGCGGCGAAGGGACGCTGTTTCGCTTGGCCTGCCGGCACGCCTCGGTTCCGGCCATCCTCGCGGCGATGCTGGCGGGAATCTTGACCTTGTCGGATCCGGGAGCCGGGTTCACTGTGGGTCTGCCGATGGCCTCATCGGCAGTCCTGACCAGCTTCGCGGCGTTTTACGACTACGCCCTCGCCGGGCGTCAGTGCCTGATACTGGCCTTGATTGTGCTGGCAATCGCATTGCCGATCGCTTATCTCGCTGCTCCGCGTTTAGCTGCCGAACTGTCTGCCCGACAGTTTCGGCCAGTGCAGCGGATGTGCCACCCGGGGATGAGCAAAACGGCTGGTGCAACTCTGTTTGTGCTAGTCCTGATGCTGACGCTGTTGCCCTCCTGGGGCTTAATCTTGCCTCTGCGTGGAAATCTCCAACAGCCAAACCGTTCACCTGTCGGTTACGCGGAATCCCAGCAACCTGGAAATAATCAACCTCGCGATTGCTGGATCGATCTGAAGCGAGCGTGTGGCGACCTCAGACATACAGGACTGAACACGCTTTTCTATGCGGCGGGAGCCGGTGCCTTCGCGACGTGTCTGGGCTTGGCTCTGGCGTTTTGTGCCGGACGAGAGGAACGTCTGCGCCAGCTCGCCATCGGCGTTTGTCTGGCATTGTTTGCGTTGCCGCCCATGCTTTCGGCTCTTGGGTTTGTGCGTGGGGCGAGTTGGATGCCGCCCTGGACCGATCCGGTGTTACGCGGCCGTCTGGGAGTTTGTTTGGCGCTCGGGATGCGTTTCTTTCCCGTCGCTGCGATGCTGGCCTTACGCGGCTGGGGGACCATGTCGCCGTCGCTCGCAAGGGCTGCCGGTGTCCACGGCGTTCCGCTCGGCCGCTATCTCTGGCGTGTGGTACTTCCACTTCAACGCCGGGCCGTCGTGACGGGAATGATGCTTGTCGGTTTGCTTGCCACTGCGGAAATCGGCATGGTCCTGCTCCTCTACCCGCCAGGCGAGGAGTCGTTTCCCTTGCATATCTTCCAGATTATCGGCTATCCCTCGCCCTCATCCCGCTTGGCTGCGCTCTGCCTGGTCGATCTGGCGGTGGCAATCGGTCTGCTCGCCGTGACCTGGAGACTGGGAGAAGGTGATCGAGCATGAAAGGTACGCGATTCGAGGTTCGTTCCCTGAGCAAGTGCTACGGCGAACACCGGGCGTTGTGCGATGTCTCCTTCATCGTCGAGGCCGGGGAAAACCTGGCTATACTCGGACCATCCGGTTCCGGCAAATCGACAGTGCTCCGGTTGCTGGCGGGTCTCGAAGCTCCGGACAGCGGACAAGTATTGCTGAACGACCGTCACGTGTCAGGGCCGGGCCAAATCATACTGGCACCTCATCGCCGCGGTATCTCGATGGTGTTTCAGGATCTCGCTCTGTGGCCCAACCTCTCAGCACACGATAACGTGCTGATGGGCCTTTCAGGGCTGTCGCTGTCGCGCCCTGAAGCACTGGCACGGACCCGGGAAGCACTCAGCCTTTGCGGCGTCGAGGAATTGGCTCATCGCAAACCCGGAGCGATGTCCGGCGGCCAGCAACAGCGCATCGCGCTGGCCCGCGCTATCGCGGTTCGCCCGGCGTTCCTGTTGATGGATGAGCCATACGCGGGCCTCGATCTTGTCATCAAGTCGAGGCTGCTGGCGGAGGTTCACGCACTTACTGCATTGCAGAAAATGACGGTCATTCTGGTCACCCACGATCCCTGGGAAGCGATGTCGTTGTGCCGTTCGGCCCTGGTTCTCGACCAGGGCTGTCTTGTGGAAGCCGGACCTTTGACGGAACTGCTTCGTGAACCGCGCTCCGATTTGTTGTGCATTTTCCGCGACGAATTTCGCCGCCACGAACCGAAGCCCAAACCCGCGGCTGAAGAATCAGAGGAATTGTCCAGGGCTGCATTTTCAACCAGTTGCCTGCCCTCCTGAGATGGAAGCAGGAGGCTGCGAGTTCAAATCCCGCCGCCCCGATTATTTTTCTCGCCTCGTGCCGAGGCAAAGGCCCTTGCCGGTGACCAGGAGGGGGCGAAAATCGACTTGCATAGTTATGAACAGCTTGGTGGGCACGACCTCCCGGCTTACGAATAGAGTTCTGGGGGGTGAAGGTTCGGCCTTCATTCGCTCAAGCAGCTCTTACTCAATTATGGTGGCTGGGAGAGTTCCGGATTTGCTTGTGGGGAGAAACGGGTTGCGTAATATATGAACGTAAATCATAGCTTTCCGTCTCCATCATTGCCTCTCATTATGCCCCTGGAAAAGTGATGAACAAGACTACAACAGAACTAATGTTCAAATCAATCCAAGACGAAGATCAGACGTCGCTCTATGTGATACTCGATCAATTTCCCGATGCCCTGGAGACCGTCGGCGAACACAACGCAACTGTTCGAGACAAGACGCCACTGATGTTTGCAATGCAATGTAGAAACATCAGTCTTGCCCACGCATTGCTTGACCGCGGGGCCAACGCGTCAGCGGTGATGCCAGGCGGACCTTGTTCCTCAGCCTTGGAACTCTGTGTCGAATTCGCATACTGCGACGAGCTCCGACATGACGACTGGATTCGACTCGCAACTCGCTTGCTTGATGAAGGGGCCGATCCTACGTCGGCACTATGGCTAGCGCTGCATAGTTTCGGGGGGCTTGTCAAGCGCGCGGACCTAATTCGGCTTTTGCTTGATCGCGGAGCAAATCCAGATCAGATGGTAGGCAACAGCGGCAACACGGCGCGTGAACTCGTTGAGATCAACCGGCACCGATATACCGATGAAGTGCTCAGGTTATTCCACTTCAAGACTGCGGAGTCGCCGCCAAAACCAGGCGACGCGGATCATGCCAAAAATGAACCCGTGGAACCACCCCTCGTGCAGCATCCGAACGGCGATTTTGAAACCGCAGTAGAGGCGATGGCCTTTGCCATAAGATGGTTGCGGACACTGCCGGAGTGGGACAAGTGGATTGCTTTCGAAGCACAAGGCATGGGCCACCGTGTTGACTCATTCCATTTCGCGACAATTCGCATTCGGCAAAACGAACTCAGGATAGATGGCCCGGAAGTGCTGGATTCGGAGCTTGTTGCCAAGCTCGCTCGTGTCGCTGATCTCTGTTTAGAGAAGAAAGGGAACTTTTACTCGATCGCCAAGGCCACCCCAAAACAAGCGTCGCGCGTCTTGGATGTGATTTTTCGCCACTACCTCGGAATTCGCCCTCACACTGGCGAAGGCGATGATTACGCTTTTGGCGCTAAGTGGTAATTTTAGCGGGCATTTGGGTTCCACCTTCACGCTGTCCAGCCAACTCAAATCCCGCCACTGGTTGCGGAAGCGACTGGCGACGGGATTTGAACTTTTGAGGGGCAACGGCGGATTCCTCTGGCGACACGAATCGTGGAATTGACTCCTTTGCCAGTTTTTGAGGAATTTCGTTACGCGTGTCGATTTCGTCCTGGTCCGTTCGACTATAGAAAGAATCGCCGTCCCGGGATCGCAGCTGCGGGCACAGCCGGCCGGGTCGGCATCCAACTGTAGAGGGGATAATCGTCATGGCACTTTTCCTTCGGGCGTTGTTGGCAAGCGTCGCCCTTTTAAACCTGGTACCGTCGGCGTGGGCTCAGGAACCGCCGAAGCCGGGAAAGCAGCATGACCATTTAATGCGCCTAGTGGGCACCTGGGATGCAGAGACGGAAAGCGGCAAGGGGACGATGACCTATAAGATGGGTCTGGGAGGGCTGTGGCTGATTGGAGACTTCGAAGGCGAATTCGGCGGCATGAAGTTTCAGGGCAAGGGCCTGGATACTTACGACTCGGCGACGAAGAAGTACCGGAGCGTTTGGGTGGATTCCTTCTCCACATCGCCCAGGATTATGGAAGGCAACTTGGACAAGGACGACAAGGTCATGACCATGACAGGAGAGGGCCGCGGAGCGGACGACAAGCCTGCCAAGTTCAAGTCGGTCACAGAGATCAAAGATGCCGATATGGTGAACTTCAGCCTGTTCATGGTGGATAAGGACGGCAAGGAACAGCCGATTGTAAATATCACGTACAAGCGGAAGAAGTGAGACCGCGCGACGGCGTTCCTCTCTCCCCGGTGTTCAGTGGAGAGGGGACCATTCCTTAGACAGTGCAGGGAGTGGCACAAGTGGCATATTTAAGTTCTGAACCACTAGAGACGCGGCATTCCAGCCCCGGACCCCGGCCAGAAAAAGTTCAATAGCCGACTTGTCGCCCCGACTATAAAACGCAACAGCCCTTTGTCTAATAAGGCAAACGGCTGTTTGTCGTTTCCGGGATTCGACCTGCGGAGAAAGTGGCACGAACGGACCTGGCTCCATTGAAACCCGCTTGCACCAGGGGTTTATCTGAAGT